>NZ_BAAAZP010000027.1:0-150982 GCF_039536965.1 Nonomuraea antimicrobica
GTGGATGCCGAGTTGGGTGCCGGGGTCGAGGACGTCGCGGTAGGCGCGGACGCGCTCGCGTACGCCGTCCATGGTGAGGCGGCCGCCGGAGTCGGTGACGTAGACGCAGTGGGCGCCGTAGGACTCCATGAGCTTGGCCTGCCTGGCCAGCTCGGCGGGGGGTGCCATGTGGCTGAGCATGAGGAAGCCGGCCACGTCCATGCCGATCTCGCGGGCGGTGGCGATGTGCTGGGCGGCGACGTCGGCCTCGGTGCAGTGGGTGGCGATGCGGATGGAGCGGACGCCCAGGGAGTAGGCGTGCTTGAGTTCGGCGATGGTGCCGATGCCGGGCAGCAGGAGGGTGGTGAGTTTGGCCCGGTTGATGTTGGCGGCGGCGGCCTCGATCCACTCCCAGTCGGTGTTGCTGCCGGGGCCGTAGTTGACGGACGCGCCGGCCAGGCCGTCGCCGTGGGCGACCTCGATGGCGTCCACGCCGGCGGCGTCGAGGGCGGCGGTGATGCGGCCGACGTCGTGGGGGGTGATGCGGTGGCGGACGGCGTGCATGCCGTCCCGCAGGGTGACGTCCTGGATGTAGAGGTTCACGCTGCCGCTCCTGCGATGGCCAGGCGTTCGGCGACGCGCAGGGCGGCCGAGGTCATGATGTCGAGGTTGCCGGCGTAGGCGGGCAGGTAGTGGGCGGCGCCCTCCACCTCCAGGAACACCGACACGCGGGTGGTGACCGGCTGGGGGGTGAGCGTGGTGACCGGCTCGTCCACGGGAGTGAACTGCACGTCCTGCTTGAGACGGTAGCCGGGGACGTACTTGGCGACCTCGGCCACCATCTCCTCCACCGAGGCGCGGACGGCGTCGTGGTCGGCGTCGCCGGTCAGGCAGAAGACGGTGTCACGCATGATGAGCGGCGGGTCGGCCGGGTTCAGCACGATGATCGCCTTGCCGCGGGCCGCGCCGCCCACGCGTCGGATGGCGGCGGAGGTGGTCTCGGTGAACTCGTCGATGTTGGCGCGGGTGCCGGGGCCGGCCGACTTGGAGGCGATGGAGGCGACGATTTCGGCGTAGGCGACGGGGGTGATGCGGGAGACGGCGTGCACGATGGGGATGGTGGCCTGGCCGCCGCAGGTGACCATGTTGAGGTTGTTCGCGGTGAGGTGGGTGTCGAGGTTGACCGGGGGGACGACGAACGGGCCGATGGCGGCGGGGGTGAGGTCGATGAGGGTCTTGCCGTACGGTTCCAGCTTGGCGGCGTTGGCGATGTGGGCCTTGGCTGAGGTGGCGTCGAAGACGATGTCGATGTCGGCGAAGCCGTCCATGGCGATCAGGCCGTCCACGCCCTCGTGGGTGGTGGGCACCTTCAGGCGGCGGGCGCGGGCCAGGCCGTCCGAGGAGGGGTCGATGCCGACCATGGCGCCCATCTCCAGGGCGCCGGAGAGACGCAGCACTTTGATCATCAGGTCGGTGCCGATGTTGCCGGAGCCGATCACGGCCACCTTGGTCTTGTTCATGAAGGATCGTCCTCGAAGGTCACGGCCACCGAGCCGAGCCCGGAAATTTCGGCCTTTATGGTGACGCCGGGGGAGACGGGGGCCATCGGTCCCAGCGCGCCGGACAGGATGACCTGACCCGCGCGCAGTGGGTCGCCGAAGTCGCGGGCGGTACGGGCCAGCCACAGCAGCGCGTTGAGCGGGTCGCCCAAGCAGGCGGCCCCGGTTCCCTGCGAGACGAGTTCGTCGTCCGCGTACATGCGCATGGTGGCCTCAACCGGCTCGAACGCGCTCAGGGGGAGTCGTTCGGAGCCGAGCGCGTACAGGCCGCTGGAGGCGTTGTCGGCGACGGTGTCGGTGATCGTGATGTCCCAGTCGGCGATGCGGCTGTCCACGATCTCCAGGGCGGGGACGGCGTACTCGACCGCCGCCCGTACCGCGGCCGCATCGAGGTCGCCGGTCAGGTCGGCGGCGAGCACGAAGGCTATCTCCGCCTCGATCTTGGGTTGCAGCAGACGGTCGGCGCGCGTGTGGCCGGACACCTCCATGTCGGCGAAGAGCACGCCGAAGTCCGGCTGGTCCACGCCGAGTTGCCGCTGCACGGCGGGGGAGGTGAGGCCGATCTTCCTACCGGTCACGGGCGCGGCGCGGCGGCGGGCGTTCAGGCGGCGCTGCACCTCGTAGGCGCTGGGGATGTCGGTGACGAGGTCGCGGACCGGCCGGCACGGCCTGCCGGTGGAAGCCGCGTCCGCCAGCCGGTCCACCGCCTGGTCGATGGCGGTCATCGCGCGGCGTTCCCGGATGCCGTGGTCGCCTCGCCGGTCAGGAAGGGCTCAACGACGGCGAGGAAGTCGGCGGTGCGTTCGATCATCGTCCAGTGGCCGCAGCCGGCCAGGATGTGCATCCGGGCATCGGGCAGCAGGTCCAGCAGGGCGGCCGAGGAGCTCCACGGCACCACTTTGTCGTCGCGGCCGTGTACCAGCAGCACCGGCTGGGTGATCGCGTTGAGCTCCGCGCCGGACAGGGCCAGATCGTCGACCCACCGCTGGCGCGGCGGCGGGAACATGGCCGCCCACGAGTCGCGTACCGAAGGGCGCGTGCTCGCCTCGTAACGCATCTGGACCAGGTCGTCGGTGATGAGCTCGCGATTGTAGGCGAACAGGCCGATGACCCGGCGCGACTCCTCGATGCTGGGCTCGTACCGCCAGACCCCGTCCAGTCCCTCGGGCAGCGGCATCGCGACGCCCATGCTGCCCATCAGCACGATGCGGCGCAGCAGGCTCGGGCGGGCCGCCGCGAGCGACAGCGCGATCGCGCCGCCCATCGAGTTGCCGATCACGTCGGCGCGGTCCACGCCGAGCTGGTCGAGCAGGGCCAGCGCGTGCCCGGTCCAGGCACCCCGCCCGTACGTGCGCGGCTCCCCGGTGGCCGTGCCGCCGAAGCCCAGTTGGTCCGGCGCGATGACCCGGCGCGAGGCCGACAGGACGGGAATGATCTGCCGCCAGTTGGCCAGCGCCGTCACCCCGGGACCCGAGCCGTGCAGGAGCAGCAGCGGGGGCGCCGAGGCGCCGGACGGCGGTTCGCCGGTGTCGATGACGCTGGTGGCGACCCCGTCGATCTCGACGGTCCTGGCCGTGGGGGTCACGTTCACGGTCGTGCTCATTGATCACTCCTCATCGTTCGTGGTTGCGCCCGCCGCCGTGGCAGGCAGGCCGTTGAGCAGGGCTGTGGCCGCGTTGAGGTCGGTCACGTCGGCGAAGACGGTGCCCATCACGCGCAGGCTCGCCCGGTGCAGTTCGTCGAAGTAGCCGGCGACGGCGTCGGTCACGACCACGGCCTTCAGGTCGCGGAAGAACGCGTCGCGTACCGTCGACTCGACGCAGAAGTCGGTGCGCACGCCCGCCACCACGATGCGCCCGATCCCGCGCTCCTGAAGCATCTGTGCCAAGGGCGTCTCGTAGAACGCGCTGAACCGGGTCTTGACGATCTCGATGTCGCCGTCCCGCACGTCCAGACCGGAGACCAGCTCGCCGCCCCAGGTGCCGGCGCGCAGCCCGGCGTGGCGCAGGAACGGGCTGCGCTCGCCGAGCAGCCCGACCTCGCCGTCGCCGGACCACTCCATCCGCACCCACATCACCGGATGTCCGCCCGCGCGGGCCGCGGCGACCAGCGTGTTGATCGCGGTGACCAGCTCGGGAAGTGCCTCCACGGTGAGTCCCGCGCGGGCGAAGACGCCGTCGGGATGGCAGTAGTCGTTCTGCACGTCGATCACGACCAGCGCGGTCCCATCCGTCCGGCCGCTCATCCGACCAGCCTTCGGGTCACCGGCTCGACGTCGATGGACAGCAGCCGCTGGACATTGCCGCCGAGGATCGCCGCCGCGTCCGCCGCAGGCAGGCCGAGCTCGGAGACCGTCTGCAGCGGCACCTCATCGGCCAGGTCGAACGGCATGTCGGTGCCGAGCAGCACGTGCCCGGCGGTGACGTCCTCGATCAGCCGCCGCAGTGTGGTGCCGTTGAACACAGCGGTGTCGTAATACAGGCCGGACAGGTAGTCGGCGGGCAGCTCGGGCGTGGTACGGGCCACCGGCTTGCGCCGCCAGCCGAGGTTCAGCCGGCCGCCGACGCCGTGCACGCAGCCACCGCCGTGCGCCAGGCACAGCACCAGACCGTGCCGGTCCAGCACGCCACCGAGGATCAGCCGGGAAGCGGCCAGCGCGGTCTCCACCGGGTAGCCCAGCAACTGAACCAGGTAGTACGACGCCAGCCGCTCGGCGGCCGAGGCCCGGCTCGGATGCAGCAGGGTGAAGCTGCGGCGTGCCGACAGCTCCCCCCAGAGCTCCTCGTTCCTCGGGTCGTCGAGCTCGACGCCGCCGCCGAAGGAGCCGATGGCGGCCCCGGCGAAGCCGAGCCGGTCGAGGCAGCGCACCAGTTCCGCGGTCGCCTCCGGATGTCCGATCGGTACCGTGGCCAGGGCGAACAGCCGGTCGGGCGCGGTGGCCACGAACTCGGCGAGGGCGTCGTTCACCCGGCGGGTCACGTCCATGACCAGGCCGGGATCCTCGCACATCGAGCCGAACACGAACGGTGGCGCGGAGACGAGCTGCGCGTCCACGCCGGTGGCGTCCATCGCGACGAGCCGGGCCGCCACGTCGTACTGCTGGGGCGCGACCGGGATCCGCGACCAGCCCACCAGGCCGCTCAGGCGGGGGTCGAGCGTGATCGCGCCCTCGGGCAGCGCCGCGAGGTCGGCGTGGCCCGAGGCGGCCAGGTCGCGCAGCAACGGCATGGGCAGAGCGTGTGCGTGCACGTCGATCACGGGGGTCCGGGTGGCCGGGCGGGCCGGCGCGGATCCGGGCCGCCGTCCGGGCTCAATCACCACGGTTCGCCATGTACTGGTCGTACTCATCACCGAGCAACGATCGGATGAGGGCCATGGCCGGGGCGGAGGTGCCCGCCTTCTCGCCCGTGCCGTACACCAGACGGGCGAGCTGGCTGAGCAGGTAGGGGTGCAGCCCCAGCTCGTACAGCCTGCGGAAGTCCCGGTCGCGGATCGCCTCGCGTTCCTCGCCGGTCAGCGGGTACTCGGCGAGCACGGACTCCTCGTCCGTCTCGAAGCGGGCCCGTAGGTCGTCGTTCCATTTCAGGTCCTGGACCAGGTCGTTGGTCCGCAGTTGTGGCCGGAAGTAGTCCAGCGCCATCACTTCACCTCCGCCGTGTCGTTGGTTGCCGTCATGTCCCAGCGCACCGCTCCGACGCCGCAGCGCCAGTCCTCGAAGGCGACGTAGCCCAGCGAGGTGCACGGCCGCTCGCCGATGGCGCCGAGGACGACGACCCAGGACAGCAGCTCGGCGGTGCCGCCGGACCCGGCCTCCTCCATGCGGTCGAAGGTGGCCTCGGCCAGTATCTTGTCGTGGTCGCCGGCCTCCAGCAGGTCCAGCCACCAGCGGTCGAACTTCTCGTCGATCTCCAGGTAGCGCGGGCCGCCCGGCTCGTGGCTGAGGCCGCCCGAGCCGAACAGGCCGACCCGCAGGTCGCCGGGCAGCCCGTCGTGGATCGCCGCGCCGAGCGCGGCGCCGAAGGCGTAACAGGCCCGCTCGTCCGGGACCGGGGGGATGGTGCAGTTCTGCAGCACCGGTATCAGCGGTACGCCGAGGTCCGCGAGCCCGAGTTTGGTCACCGGCACCGAGACGTTGTCATCGAAGCGCAGGTTCTCCCGAGCGCCGTCGACGGTGACGCCGGTCGTGCCGCGCAGCCGGTCGTACAGGGCGGTGGCCACCTCGGGGGCGCCGGGAATGTCGTAGTCCGGCACGCGCAGCCACGGCTTGAACCACTCGTCCGGCCCGTGGTGGCGATCCGCCAGCCCGAAGGTGAAGTCGATGCCGGAGCCCACCCGGTGGTTGGCGACGTGGTCGTTCCCTATGAGCAGGAGCACGTCGATGTCCGACTCCACGATGGCCTGGCGGAGCGCGGCGTACGCCTCGTTCACCACCTGCCGGTCCTCCTCCGGCGCCCTGTCGAACCAGCCGGTCAGCCCCGGCGCGTGGCTGGCGGCGACCGCCAGCGAGATCTCGGCCATATCTGTCCTTGCCTCCTGCTCAGTCGTTCTCGGACAGCGCCGTCGCGACGGCGTCCGCCATGGCTTTGGCGTGGTGGTCGTAGTACCGCCACTCGTCGTAGGACGGGTGCGGGTCGCCGTGGTATCCCAGCGGCGTCACCTTGGGCGCGTGCTCCCCGCCCCTGCGCCACTCGGCCAGCTCCGGCGCCGACAGGTACGCGGCGGCCAGGTGCTCCTGCTCGTCCCAGTTGACCAGCTCCGGGAAGTACCGGCCGACCAGCGCGGTCTCGGTCTCGCCGCCGTGGGTCTTCAGCCGGCCGCGCCACTCCTCCGGCGGGTCGTACAGGCGCCACATGGGCTCCTCGCCGGTCTGCTCCAGCCGTGCCGGGGAGGCCCCGTCGTCGAGCCACTGGACGCCCGCGTGACCTGCGGTGTGCTTGGCCCGCACGACGTCCGCGACCATCTGCTTGTGCCGGAGGTCTCCCTGATGGTTGACCAGGAACACGCGGGTGAACCCGCTCTCCAGCACGGTGTCCAGGATGTCTGACAGCAGGCCCTCGGCGATTTCGCGGCGTACCCGGAAGGAGCCGGGGAAGGCCCCGGTGACGAAGTTGATGCCCCAGTAGTACGGCGGCGCGATCAGGCTCTCCACGCCGCGTTCGGCCAGCCGCCGCCGGGTGAGGCGGCACAGCAGGTACGAGCCGTACACGTCGGTGCCGAGCGGCAGGTGTGGCCCGTGCGCCTCGATGACCCCCAGCGGCAGGAACATGGGCGGGTTGCGCAGCGCGGCGGCCTCAAGCTCCTGACCCGTCATCTCGGCGACGGTGTCCTCGAAGATCGAATATGACAAGGTGACCCTCCTTCCTGTGGTTCTCGACGCCGGTGGGCTCGTGGATCATTCGTCTCCTCCCTCCCGCGCGACCCAGGACTCGCCGTCGAAGTGCTGCACGACGTGCCCATGCACCGGTGGTGCCGTGGGGTCGGTGGAGTCGAGCGTGACGCCCGGCAGGAGCACGTCCGAGATCGAGTCGCCCTTGAGCGAGTGCACGGCGTCCATGAGGGCCTGCCGGGTGGGCGCCTTGGTCTGCTGCAGCGCGGCGACCATCGTCTGAGCCTCGCCGTAGGCGATCTCCCCGTTCACCAGGTTGCCGAGCGCCTTGGGGAAGGACTTGATGCGGTCGAGGTACTGGGCGACCCCGGGATCGTCCTTCCACTGCGGGTCGTCGGCGGCCTTGATGAACGAGGCCGAGTACAACGTGCGGAGATCGGTCAGCTTGCCCACCTTGAGGACGCCGGTGATGTCGGAGGTGTTGTTGGCCATGTAGATGTCCGGCGACCAGCCGAGCGTCCCGGCGTGCTTGATGCCGCTGATCATCAGCGGTGGGAGCACCACGGCCATGAACAGCACGTCCGCCTTGGTGCCGGCCAGTGAGGAGATCTGGCTGTCGACCGTCGAGTCGGTGCGCCCGTACGTCGCGATCTTGACGATCTCGACCTGGGAGCCGGCGATGCCCTGCTCCAGCCCGTTCAGGTAGCCCTGCCCGAGGTCGTCGTTCTGCCGCAGCACGGCCACCGTGATCGGCTTGTTCTGAGCCGCCAGGTATTTGCCGTACGCCTCGCCCTCGGAGTCGGGCGTCGGACCCCAGCCGATCGTCCAGGGATTCTTGGCGCGGTCACTGAACTGCGCCCCGCCCGCATGGGTGAACAGGTGTGGCACCTTGTCCGCGTTCGCCCGCGCCATGATGGCCTGGTTCGGGCCGGTCCCCAGCGGGTGGAACACCGCGAACACCTCGTCCTGATGGACCAGCCGCTGGTAGTTCTGCACGCTCTTGGCGGGGTCGTAGGCGTCGTCGTAGTACAGATATTCGATCTTGCGGGTCTTGCCGTCGGCCATCTTGACGCCGCCCTGCGCGTTGACGTGAGCGAAGTACGCCTGCGCGGCGGCGACCGTCGCCTCGCCGATCGCCGCGAGCGGCCCGGACAGCGGCTGGCTGGTGCCGATCTTGACGGTGGTGTCGGTGATGCCGGGGTCGGTGCCGGCCGAACCGGTCGCGTCCGAGCCGCGGCCGCAGGCCGCCAGCAGCAGCAGACTCGCTGTGCCCGCGGCCAGCGCCAGGTTTCGGGTGAACAGTCTCAACGCATCGCTCCAGGGGGTGGGAAGGAACATTTCGGTCAGGCGCTCGCGTGCTGCTCAGCGCTGGGCGGCGCGGCCGCCGGAGTTGCCGGACGCGGGCTCGCCAGCAGCCGGGACCATCCGGCCCGCAGCGCTCCGCTGAGTCCGCTCGGCACCACGAAGAGCACGATCAGCAGGGCGACGCCGAAGAACAGCGCGGAGCGTCCTGGGGTGGCCTTGTCGGTGATGTTCGGCACGAGGATGTAGAAGGCCGCCCCGATCACGCACCCCAGCGGGCTGCGCACTCCTCCTACCACCAAGGCGACCAGCATGGAGATCGACAGCGTCAGGGCGAGCGAGTCCACGCCGATGTAGTGCACCGCGGTGAGGTACAGCCAGCCCCCCACCCCGCCGTACGCCGCCGCGACCGTGAAAGCGAGCACCTTGTAGCGCTGCACCGGGATCCCGACCGACGAGGCGGCGATCTCGCTGGTCCGGATCAGCGTCAGCGCCCGTCCCACGCGGCCCGCCAGCAGGTTGTGCGCCAGCAGGAACATCACCGCCCCCACTGCGAGCACCAGCAGGTACTGCCACTGGTCGTCGGCGAGGCCGCTCCACGCCGGCGCCTGCACCGTGGTGACTGCCAGCCCGACCGGTCCCCCCGTCAGCCAATCCAGCCGGATCGCCAGCGGCGCCATCACCACGGGCAGCGCCAGCGTGATCACGCCGAACGCGAAGCCGCGCAGCCGCACCGCCGGTATGGCCACGATCACGCCCGCGATCACGCACAGGACCACCGCCAGCAGGAACGAGAGCGGCGCCGGCCAGCCGTGCGCGAAACCGTAGCCGCCGGAGTACGCGCCGATCCCGAAGAACGCGCTCTGACCGAGCGTCACCTGGCCGGCGTGTCCGGTGAGCACGTCCATCCCGCGGAGCGAGACGGCCAGCGCGATCACCAGCGCCAACTGCAGATTCGTGTACGGCGAGGCGTTGAACGGAATCGCGACCAGGACGGCGGCCGCCACCGCGCCCAACACCCATCTGGTCGTCCGCCGCGCTGTGAGCTTCGCGAGCCCGCCGCGCCATCCTTCCTGTGCAACGCGGGTCATACCCGCATCACCTCCCGCCGCCCGAACAGTCCCTGCGGCCGGATCAGCAACACGACCGCCATGATCACAAGAGGCACCGCGATCTGCAGGTCGGTGCCGACCAGCGGGATGTAGGTGCCGGCCAGGTTCTGTACGACGCCGAGCACCCAGGCGGCCACCACGGCGCCGATCGGGCTGTCCAGCCCGCCCAGGATCGCCGCCGCCACAGCGTAGATCAGAACGCTGTCGAGCATGCCCGGCTGCAGCGAGATCTTGGGGGCGATCAGCACCCCGCCCAGGCTGCCCACCGCCCCCGCCAGCGCCCAGCCGGTCATCAGCAGGACGCCGATCGGCAGCCCGGACAGCGCGCTGGACTGCGGATTGTCCGCCACGGCGCGCAGCGCGAGCCCCAGCCGGGTCCGCTGGAACAGCACCTGCATGACCACGATGACGGAGACCAGCACGGCCACCGTGCCGACGTCGTGCACGGTGAAGCGCGCCGAGCCGAGGCCGAGGGCGTCCGACGGGAACAGCGACGCGATGGTCTTCAGGTCAGCGCCCCAGATCCAGATCACCACGCCGTTGATCGTGGTCATGAGCCCGACGGTCACGATGATCATCGTGAGATGCTCGCGCCCCTCGAAGCGCCGGATCAGCAGCCGCTCGATGACCGCTCCCATCACGATCGCGATCACGACGGCCAGGACGACGGCCAGTACGATCGGCACGCCCGTCTGGCTCATCGCCCAGGCCAGATAGGTGGAGAGCACGGCCATCTGCCCCTGAGCAAAGTTGATCATCCCCGTGGACCGGTAGACGAGCACAAGGGCCAGCGCGAGCGCCGCGTAGATCGAACCCGTGGTCATCCCATCGATGACCTGTTGCACTATGTTCATCGATAGCTCCTCACGTGCCCAGGTAAGCTCGGCGCACGTCGTCCCGGCCGACGATCTCCGCGGCCGGCCCGGCGACCGCGACGCGGCCGGATTCGAGCACGGACGCCCAGTCGGCGACGCTCAGGGCCAGGGTCGCGTTCTGCTCGACGACCAGCATCGACACGCCCCACTCGGCGCGTAGCCCGACCAGCGCGTCGAAGACGCGACGGGTGATCACGGGTGCGAGGCCGAGCGACGGCTCGTCCAGGACCAGCAGTTTCGGGCGGCTCATGAGCGCCCGGCACACCGCCAGCATCTGCTGCTCGCCGCCGGACATCGTGCCGGCCGCGGCCTTGATCCGCTTGGCCAGCGCCGGGAACATCGCCAGACAGCGCTCCAGATCGGCGCGAACCGCCGGCCGGTCGCGCCGCAGCAGGGCGCCGACCAGCAAGTTGTCCCGAACGCTGAGGTTGGCCAAGGTGCCACGGCCCTGCGGGACATGCGCCACGCCGAGGCGGGCGATCCGCTCGGTGCTCAGGCTCGTGATGTCCTGCCCGTCGAAGACGATCTCACCACGCCGCGCGATCATGCCGCACAGCGCGCGCAGGGTCGTCGTCTTGCCTGCGCCGTTCGCTCCCAGGAGCGCTGTCGTGCCGCCCTCCTCGACGGTCAGCGTGACGCCGTGCAGCACTTCGGCGGCGCCGTACCCGGCCCGCAGGTCGCGTATCTCCAGCAGCGCCATCACGCCGCTCCGAGGTATGCCTCGACGACCGCCGGGTCCCGCTGCACCTGTGCGGCGGTGCCCTCGGCGACCTTCACGCCCTCCACCAGCGCGATCACCTTGTCGGTGATCGCCGAGATCATGCCCATGTGGTGCTCGACGAGCAGCACCGCGATCCGGTGGTCGACGCGGATCCGCTTGATGACCTCGGCCAGGTCCATCACCTCTTCATGGGTCAGCCCCGAGGCGAGTTCGTCCAGCAGCAGCAGCTTCGGCCCGGTGAGCAGCGCCCGTGCCAGTTCGACCCGCTTCTGCCCGCCGTAGGACAGCTCGCCTGCGGGCAGGTCCGCCTGGTGCTCGATCTCCAGATAGCCGAGCAGCTCCCGGGCGGCGGCGATGGTCCGCCGCTCCTGCCGGACGGCCTGCGGCAACCGCAGCGCGTACGACAGCGGGCCGGAACGGATGCCGATGTGACCGCCGGTGAGAACGTTCTCCAGCACGGTGTACTGGGGCTCCAAGATCGGATGCTGGAACGTCCGCGCCACGCCGTACCGCGGCATCTCGTGCGGTCTGCGCCGCGTCACGTCCACGCCCTCGACGCGGATCCGGCCAGAGGTCGCCGGATAGTAGCCGCAGACGCAGTTGAACAGGGACGTCTTGCCCGCGCCGTTCGGCCCGACGAGCCCGACGATCGTCGCCGGTTCGACGACCACGTTCACATCCGAGAGGGCTCGGACGCCGCCGAGCAGCAGTGACAGTTCGGTGATTTCAAGGCTGGGCCGGAGGTCTCCGGACGGCGCATCGGGCTCAGGCACACGCGGGTCCCATCTCTCTGCTCAGGTGGGTACCAGGGGGGTACCGACCCAATGAATGCATCGAATATATAGTTTGGCCCGCGACGGTGACAAGAGGCGCTAAGTCCGGTTTATACCTCTTTTGGTAAACCTGCTGTTACAGGGGATGCACGGCGTGTTCAGGCGGACGAACTCGTCCGGCCGTAGCCGGCGATCGCCGGTCATCGGCCACGGCGAGACCCGCGAAGCGGGCCTGGCCCGCAGCCGGACATGCCCATGATCATTCGAAGCCCGGGCAGCGCGAAGATCCGGTCCAGGCCGACCGTGCGTGTGGAAAGAGAGCCGCGACCCGCGCGCGGCGCAGTCGTCAGCGGCCCGCGGTCAGGCGCACGTGCCGCTCCCCGGCACGCCGAGCGGCTTCCACATCGCCTGCGCAGACCGCCTCCACGATGGCGATGTGCGCCTCTCGGGCCTCGTCGCCGCCGAAGCCGGCGCCGGGCACCACCGCGTTCACCTGGCTCTCGATGAAGTCGAGCAGACCGAGGTACATGTGCTGGAGCACGACGTTGGCGCTCATCTCGGCAAGTTTGCGATGCAGCGCCCAGTTCGCCGTGAGGTAGGTGTTCGGGTCGTCGAGACTGTTCAGAAACTTCTCGAGCAGCGCTCTGAGCGCGAGAACGTCATCGTCGGTGCGATGACGCGCGGCCTCGACCACGACCATCGGATCCAGCGCGTCGCGCACCGCCAGGCAGTCGGCCACGGTGACCGCCTCGCTGCGCAGTTCCAGAACCTTGTTACCGAGCCGGACGAACCCGGCCGGTTCGCTGACGAAGATTCCCCCGCCGTTGCCCGGCCGCGTCTCCACCAGCCCGCGAGACTCCAGCATCCGGATCGTCTCGCTCACCGTCGCCGCGGCGACGCCATACTTGACCCGCAGATCTTCGCGCGTGCCCAGCCGATCGCCGCGCGCCCACTCCCCGGACAGGATCCTGCTCTCCAGCTCGCGCACCAGGGCCTCGGCTCGTGACATCTTGGGCGGCAAGGGCGCGACATCCGGCACGTGAGCAATCCCGATCTCTCGTGGGCCCCGTCGGACGCCCCCGCGCCCGGCGGTCGACCGGAGGAACACCGGTCACGTCCATTAACTATACTCGATAGGTCTGATCGCGACGCGAAGGCGGCCCTCGCAGCGCTCACCGCCGTCCTGGCCGAGCACCGGGGGCGAGGGCCGGGCCGTAGGAGCGGACTCGGTCTCCTCGTTCTGTCTCAGGTCTTCAAGCGCGGCTGGCTACGCGGCCCTCGCCGATGGCCATCTCGGGCCAGAACTCCCGGTAGCGGCCGGAGTGGAAGACGAGCGGCTCCCCTTCGGCCCGCTGGTAGCGCTCCACCGCCCCGATGAAGATGTGATGGTCGCCGCCGTCGTGGACGCGCTCCGTACGGCAGACGAAACTGGCCAGCGTTCCGGCGAGCACCGGCAGGGGCGCGCCGAGCAGTTCCACCCCGGCGAACTTGTCGGTTGAGGGCGTGGCGAAGCGCCTGGACAGGTGGTCCTGGTCGGCGGCGAGGACGTTGATGGCGAACCGTCCGGCCCGCAGGAAGAGCGGCGCGCTGGGCGCCCGGTTCGACAGGCACCAGAGCACCAGCGGCGGATCGAGCGAGACCGAGGTGAAGGAGTTGACGGTCACGCCGGCCCGCTCCCCATCGGCGGTCGCCGTCGTGATCACCGCCACCCCGGTCGCGAACTGCCCGAAGGCATCACGGAGCGATCTCATGCCGCGACCCTGCTCAGGTAGGCCTCGGCTCGGCCGGCGTCCATGAACCAGCCGGCGTAGTCGGCCGGGTTGTCGAAGCCGTTGACGAAGCGGGAGGCGATCTCCGCACGTTGCCCGGCGGCGCCCAGGAGCGCCAGGTGGTGGGGTTCGGCGGGCGCCAGCAGGGCGTTGGTCCAGTTCGTGACGTGCTGGGCCTGCGTCCAGAAGAGTTCGAAGGTCCGCCGCATCCAGTCCGCGTCGAACGGCTGCGCGCCCCGTTCCACGATGGCCCGCAGATAGGTGGCGGCGCACTTGGCGGCGTTGTTGCTGCCCTGCCCGGTGATCGGGTCGTTGAGCACCACGACGTCGGCGACGCCGAGCACCGGTGCGCCGGAGGGCAGAACGGCGACAGGACGGCGAACCGTGGGGGCGAAGCGGCCGGTCAGGACCGCGTTGGCGTCGGTGAGCTCGATCCCGGCGCAGCGCTCGGCCTCCCACGGGAAGAAGGTTTCCAGGATCTGGCGGCTGCGCGCCAGATGCTCGGCGGGGCCGCGCACGTCGCCCCAGCAGTCCATGGGGCCGCCTGGCACGCCCTCGAACACCATGATCTCGCAGGGGCCGGTGTGTGTGAGCGCGGGGAAGACGAAGTACTCGCCCACGCCGGGGAGCAGGTTGAAGCAGACCGCCGAGTGATCGGGGCGCGGGGTGAGACCGTTGACGTAGGTGACCGCCAGCGCGCGTTGCGGAGCGGCGTACGGGGAGTGCGAGGGGTCCCGCTCGAAGAGCGAGGCGATCTGTCCCTTCCCCGCGGCGACGAGGACCAGGTCGTACCGGGCGGCATAGCTCTCCAGGTCCTCCGGGGTGGCGTCGTGCAGGATGAGCTTGCCGCCGAGCCGTTCGAACTCGCCCATCCAGGCCGGCATCTTCAGCCTCTGGTCGACCGAGCGGGCCGGGACGTCCAGCCGCGCCGCCCAGTCGAGTGCCTTGCCTCCCTCCGGGCCGGGAACCGTGAGCGCGATGCCCTCGATGGGCGGGCAGACGTCGGCCCACCGGTCCAGGCCGAGCTCACGCTCGTGAGCCTGCGCGGTGCCGAACATGGCCTGGCCGGACATCACCCGGCCGTCGCGGATGGACTCGGGGGTGCGATTGGAGACCACGGTGACGTCGTAGCCGTGCTGGAGCAGGCCGATGGCCAGGTGGAGGCCGGCTTGACCGGCACCGACGACGAGGATCTCGCGCATGGTGGTGTGTCCTTTCGGGGTCAGGAGTGGAGGTTGCGATCGGCGCCTGACAAAAAAGGTACGGTCGGCGCGTCCGCCCGAGCCATCCGCTGAGCGCGGATCTCATCCACCTGACGCGGAACCCCTGCGCAACGTCTCCGACGGCGGCTGCCCGTACCTCTCGCGGTACTGGGCGGCGAAACGTCCCTGGTGCAGGAAGCCCCATCGGGCGGCCACCGTGGTCACCGTGGCCCTGGCGGGGTCGGCCGTCCTGAGCTCGTCGTGGACCCGCGCCAGTCGTACCTGCCGGAGGTGGGCCATGGGGGTCAGCCCGAGATGCGCGCGGAAACCTTCCTGCAGAGAGCGGCTGCTGACCGCGACGGCGCCGGCGACGTCGGCGGTGGTGAGCGGGAGGTGCGCGTGCCCTTCGATGAACTCCATCGCCCGGCGCACGACCTTCGGCAGAGCGGGCGGCCTGGGTGTCGTCAGCCGCTCCAGGTAGTTGGAGGGCTGCATGGTCAGCAGCAGGGTGATCAGGGCGTTCTCCAGGTGGGCGATGGCCAGCGGATGGCCGGTCAGCCCGTCGTCGCGCTCGGCCTCCCTGACGAGCAGGTCGGCCATGTCCCGCCAGGACCGGGTCCAGCCCGCCGTCAGGTCCACGCCGGGGTCGAAGACGACCGGG
Organism: Nonomuraea antimicrobica; assembly: GCF_039536965.1. NCBI lineage: Bacteria > Bacillati > Actinomycetota > Actinomycetes > Streptosporangiales > Streptosporangiaceae > Nonomuraea > Nonomuraea antimicrobica. Next base: position 15,280 of record NZ_BAAAZP010000027.1, read on the forward strand.
GCGTCGAGGTGTTCGCCGAGCATCTGCTCCAACGAGCGCTCGATCGAGGTGCGCTCGAACTTGACCACCAACTGGGGGCAGCCGGCGGCCCAGCGCATGTCGAGGTGGCGGGTCGGCGAGGGCAGCGAGGCCAGCGAAGTGGTCGAGACGATCTCCTTGTCGCCGACGCGGATCAGGCTGCGCCCGGCGAGCGGGATCATGACCAGGAAGAACGTGTCGAGGTCGCCTGGTTCGATGTGCACGTCGGCCCCGTAGTCGAGGTAGCTGACGCGGACCGAGCCGAGCTGGACGGAGTTGAACCGGGCCGACAGCAGGTCCGCGTCCCCGGCCAGCTCGAGCCGGTGCGGGCAGAACACCTTGGCGACCTCGCCGCGGACCTCGTCGAGGTCGGAGCTGGCGAAGACGGCACGATTGCTGAGGAGCACACCAGATGATCGCCGTTCTCGGCCTCGGTCTTACATGTAAAAGGACGCACAAGAGAGCCTGAGCTGGACTTCCACCCGGAAACAGCTCATGCGTGCCGTCGGCGACCACGTCCGCGACGGTCACCGCGCCGAAGTCGCCCTGGAGCGGACCGGCCCGGACCGGCCTGGACCGCAACCCTGCCACGTGCCTTGCCCGCTATCGGGCCACCACCGCCTCCTGGCATACGCCGCCACGGAGATCACCGAAGCGCAGCTCGACCGGCCGCACCCGTGTCCCGCTGACCGTCCGGTGCAAGACCTCACCGCGCAGCGCGAGATCCTCGCTTGAGCAGCTCGGCGCGAGCGTTCTGGCCCGTCTCGTGAGACCCTGCCTCCGTCTCACCTGGCCTTGTCCAGGTCCCACGTCAGCGACAGGGTCATGGTCCGATGTCCCGCCGGGAGATCGACCACTCAGCCCGGCATGGCAGGATGTCCTTCGGGATGGAGTATGTCCGGGGATCTCCCGCGTTCTCGCGTGGGTGCCTCGGGTAGCTCGAGTCAAGGCTCGGGTATTTCACATACTGCATTCCGTATGTAAAATCGCAACGAAAGTGGAGGGGAGTACTCCTTCGCGGCCGCGTCGTCATCACGGACCTGTCTTGGGCCCGGTGCGGTCGGTCCGCAAACATGCGGGCGGAGAAGACCTCCGACGGACGTGTCAACGCCAAGTCGGAGGAGCGCTCATGCCCCCACCTATGCCCGTGCCCGCCTGGCTGTGGGTAGCCACCATCGCGGCCCTGCTCGGGCTCATCGTCATCGACCTGATCGTCGTCAACAGGAGACCCCACAAGGTCACGATCGCCGAGGCGACGCGGTGGATCGCCTTCTACGTCGGCTGTGCCGTCGCTTTCGGCGCAGGCGTGTGGATCTTCGGCGGCGGCGAATACGCGGCCGCCTACTTCACCGGTTACATCACCGAGTACTCGCTGAGCGTGGACAACCTGTTCATCTTCATGATGATCATGGCGAGCTTCGCCGTGCCCGCGATCCACCAGCACCGCGTGCTGCTCATCGGGATCATGATGGCGCTGGTCATGCGCGGGATCTTCATCGGGGTGGGCGCGCAGGCCGTACAGCGCTTCAGTTGGGTGTTCTGGATCTTCGGCGGCATCCTGATCTACACCGCGTGGAAGTTCGCCTTCAACAACAACGAGGACGAGGAGTACGACCCCAACGGCGGCGTCGTACGACTGGTGCGCAAGCTGTTCCCGGTCACCGACGAGTACCACGGCTCCCGGCTGACCATCAAACGCGACGGTCGCCGCTGGCTGACCCCGATGTTCATCGTCATGATCGCCATCGGTGGCGCGGACCTGGTCTTCGCGGTCGACTCCATCCCCGCCATCTTCGGCATCACCCAGGACGCCTACCTGGTCTTCGCGGCCAACGCGTTCGCGCTGATGGGGCTGAGACAGCTGTACTTCCTGCTCGGCGGGCTGGTGGAGAAACTCGTCTACCTCACCTACGGCCTGGCGGTCATCCTCGGTTTCATCGGCGTGAAACTCGTCCTGCACGCCCTGCATGAGAACGAACTGCCGTTCATCAATGGCGGTGAGCACGTCACCTGGGTACCTGAGATCAACAACTGGGTCTCGCTGGCCGTCATCGTGGCCGTGCTCAGCGTCACGACGGTGGCCAGCCTGATCAAGTCCAGGCGCGACACGAGCCGGGGCAGCGAACTGCCCGAGCCCGAGCCCAAGCCGGGGCCCGAGCCCGAGCCGGTCGATCCGGCGCGCAACTGACTGACCGTGGGGAGCAGGCTCGCGCCCGGCAGCGAGCCTGCTCCCATACCTCAGCGACCACCGACTTCCGTCCCTTCAGGGGCGTGCCCCAGCGGGCGAGCCGACCACGGCTGAGCCGGGGACGCGACCCAGACGAAGATCTTGATTCCGAGGTATTGACGGTCGCCTTTTGCCGACTCACCATGAGCTGGTCGCGGGCCGATTTCCCGGTTCGTCGCGAGCCCACGCGCGAAGGGGTTCCGATGTCAGGTGAAGAAAAAGTCCAGGCCGGCCAGGGCTCAAGGATCACGGTCGAACTCATCGACGTCCTCATGAGGGGACTGGAAACGGCGAGGAGCAATGCGCTGGTCGCGGGAGAAGAGACCTCGCTGTTCTGCGGCGTGGCCTATTCGAATGGCCCGGTGTCCTGCCCCGTGAGTTATTGGCATTCGGACACCGGAACGGGAGAAGTGTGTCCGTGGCTCTACACGCACGCGTAGCTCTTGGTTCAGGGTGCGGGACATGCTACCCACCCCCATCGGCATGACGAACGTGTCGGCAGTCGAATCGAGGCTGGCCAACGGCGTGCCGTTCGGAAGTTACCAGCACATCTCCAGCAACCTGTCGGCGATCTACGCCGAGTTGCTCGCCCTTGTCGCCACGCGGTCCTCCGCGGCGGCGAAGCTCCTCCAGGAGCTTGAGCACGTCGATCACGGGTGCCGAGAGGTCGTGTTCCGGGATTCCCTTGTCCGGCGCACGATCGAGGACGGCGTCTGCGGCATCGTTCAGGGCGCGGACGCCATCGACTCGACGACGCTCGACAAGCTGCTGCTGGCTACGGCGGAGAAGTCCGTCACGACGAGGCGGCCCCTGCTGAACGAGACCGCGGACATCATTCCCTTCGGTCCGCAGGACCATTTCTCCTGGCATGCCTGGACCGATGACCACCCCGCGACACCGGCCGGCCGGCGATTCCAGCAAGAGGTCCTCAAGCGACTCCCCGGATTTCGCATCGAGGTGCCTTCGGCGGATCAGATCGGCATGCTCGACGAGGGGGCCCGCCTGGGCCTGCGGATTGTCCCCGACCTTGTCCGAAGCGCGATGTCACATGCGTTCATGGTGGTCGTCGGAGAATTCACCGGCGGAGAACATCACTTCAAGGCCCTGACGACACCGGGCCTCCCCGGAGTGATCATTCTGTCGCCCAACGCCTTCTCCGGCGCCTTCGACATGGCCGAGACGTTGCTTCACGAGTCACTGCACCTCAAATTCTTGGACATCGACTACGTCAGCCCACTGTTCACCCCCGGATTCAGATCGGCCGGCTCGCCACGCGTCACACCGGTCTGGCATCAGGACAGGCCCGGATACGGGAATTGGCCGATCGACAGAGTGCTTACGTCGATGCACGTGTATCTGACGCTCGCGGTCTTTCTCGAAAACGCCGGATCGGAACGTGCGGCGCAGTGCAGGACCAGGTCGGCTTGGCTGTTCGAAAACGTCCAGTGCCATCTGGGCCTGCTCACCCCGGCGGGCCGGGAGTTCGTCGCCTCGATCGGCGAAATGCTGGCCGTATTGTCCGACCGTTAGCAGACCCTCAGGTAGCGGGGTTCGACGAGCAGCGGAAGGAAAGTCTCAGCTTTGGATCGGCAGGGCTCGGATTCGAGGAAGGTGACCTCAATACGGAGGCGAGCAACGGTGTGATCGCTCTCGACACCTGGACTGTGGCGGTGTTGAAAGAGCGCAGTCCTGCCGCCGCGAGCTCCTGGACCGCTGCCTGCGCCGGAACGAACGCCACCTGCGGCACGCCTCGTGCGAGTATGAACAGTTCTACAACCAGCACCGAGCCCATCAAGCTCTGGTCCAGGCGGCACCACTACGCGCCGTCCCAGGTCCGATCACCGATCCAGCAGACCCGGGGCAACGTTGCCGCAAGGCCGGAGGTTACGCGGGTGGCCCATTGATCGCGCAGGGTGAAATCCCCTGATGAGCGCCCGCGCCGGCGCGCGTCGTGGGTTTCTGGCACCTACAGGCTCAGCCCTGCTCCGCGAGAACCCGGCGGGCGGCCGCGAGCTGCTGGTCCTTGGCCGCCCCCAGCGCACGGAACTCGGCGGGGTACGCGCGGACGACATTGTCCTGGATGCGCTTCTCTACGCCGGACCAGACGGAGACGAGGCCGGTCTTCACCTTGCACCGCACATCCGCCTGTGCCGTGCGGATCTCCTCCTGCGTGGGAGGGCCACCGCTCAGCCACCGTTGATCGGTGATGGCGGCGAGCGGGTCGGCATAGCGCAGCTCCTCGGCCCGCATGCACCCACTCCAGGACCGGAAGACCTGGAGCACCTTCGGGTCGCGCTGGGACTCCTCGAACGTCTGCGTGATGAGCTTGTTGAACAGCGCCATATCGACCGGAGGCGCCCCCTGCTCGATATGGCTCCGCGCCTGCTGCAGGCAGCCATCCGTCTCGCCGTACACGGCCTGCCGTTCCGCCGCCGACAGGCCCTTCGTACGCCTCTCACGTGCCTCGGCACGCCGGGCCACGGAAGGGCGGTCCGGAGCGACATGGTAGCCGTACAGACGGGCTATCTCCGGTTCGACGACACCGTAGCGGCGGCGGTTGGGCGGCTCCAGGTCGTCCGCCGCGCCCGGCGGCACCACCTCCCACACCATGCCCCGCTTCCGCATGCAGTCGCGGACCAGGAGATCCTCGGCGGCCTCAAGGATCATGATGTCCGCTGTGGAGAAGTTGTACCTGTCGAAGGGGACGGACAGCTCGCGCGCCTCCACCCCCGGTGCCGGCACCGGGGGGTTCGTTCTCGCCGCCGTCGAGCAGGCCGTCACCACGGTCAGCAAGGCCGCGACCGCTCCCGCCAGCCGAACAGGCACGTCGATTCCTCCGAGAGGCTGAACTTGCAGGCGTGCACGTCGGCCTGCGCGGTGGAGCCGAGCCCCAGGAGGCGCTATGGGTTGACGCGCTTGACGGAGCTGGTCAGGTTGTCGAAGCCGTTATTCGTCAGGTCGCTGTCCACCGACCTCGGGGCCGCCACGTATCCGTAGGAGCCGGCGCAGTTGGCGCTGTTGTAGAACTGGATCCTCCCGGCCGAGGGGTTCCTCATGGAGCTGGCCTTGTTGTTCAGGGTGCCCGCATTGACGCACCCGTTGGAGGTGAAGAGGAACTCCTGTTCGGTGCCTGTGTAATTATCGTGCTCGTACAGGCAGAAGCTGCTGAGACAGGAGCTGGCAAGCTGCTCGGCGTTGGCCTGGACGGGTAGGCCGATGCCGAGCAACCCGGTCATGGCCAACGCCACGACGCCGGCCCTGCGGATGGTCTGTCGCCTCATGTCCACCTCATCCTGAGAAGATCTTGGTCGCGCCAAAGCATAGCGATGCACGCTGGTCGATTTCGCGAATTCGGTCAATTTGCGGACACAGTTCACCAAATAGACCAGACTGCCCTTAGTTGTGCTTTGCTATGAAAAATTGGTGAGCCTTGATCTTTCGTGATCTTGGTGTGGTCGGTTGCGGGCGGTTCTCACCCTGCGCCCCGCCGTGACCGGCCCCGCCTTCGGCACGCCGGCCAGCGACGGCGACTGGCTGAACTACAACGTCGATGGCATCCTCGCCGACGGGCGGGCCGGGCTGATGGGCGGCGACCACGACCTCACCGACACGCTCGCCCTGGCCCGCGGCGAGGAGAACCTGGCCGAGACCGATCTCGCGACCTGCTGGCCCGGAGACACGGACAGTTGCCGGCTTGACATCCGCCTGCCCGCCGAGGCGGCGACCGACACGCTGACCGCGTCGGCGCAGCGGCTCCAGCGCAACCCCGGTGCATCCGCGGCCCGCGCCACGTCGATCACGCTTGAGGCGTCCTTCGACGACCCGGGGCGAGCTGGCGGCCGGTCTGGCTGGTCCGGTCCGGCTCCGGATGGACGGCCCGGGTGGAGTGAGGCAGGGGATTTCCCTGCGCGGCACGGCGGCTTGGCGCGACAGCGTCGCCCTCGACACCGGCACGGTGTCCGTACTCAAGGAGCATCGCGTCCGGCAGAACGAGGAGCGCCTGGAGTGGGGCAAGGACTGGACGAACACCGGCGAGGCCCTCCTCGACGTCCGCCTCAGCGGCTGCTCGTCGGAACCATGGGCCGCCCCGGACACGGCTCAGGACGCGCGGCAGGATGCGTCGCGCGTGGGTATCTTGCCGTCGACCAGGTAGCTCGTGGTGATGTTCCACGCGCAGGCGTTGCCGCCGATGACGTAGGCGCCGTGGCCGCTGGCGTCTACGCTCACCAGGCGGGCGCGGTTGCCGAGCTTCTCGCGGAGCATCTCAGCGCCACGGTGGGGGGTGGGAATGTCGCGCTTGTTCTGGACGAGCAGGATGTTGGTCGGGCCCTCGTCGGTTATCTTGACCGGGGCCTCGGCCGGCTCGTGTGGCCAGTAGGCGCACGGCGTGATGTTCGCGGCGGCTGCGCCGTACAGCGGGTACTGTTCGCGGTCCTGGGCCACGGCGCGGCGATACGTCTTCACGTCCTCGGGCCAGTCGACGTCGTTGCAGGTCACGGCCAGGAACACCGTCCAGGTGTTGTCAAAGGGCGACGGACCCGGCTGGCTGGGCGGGATCGCCGGCTGACCGCCGGTGAGCAGGCTCTGCCAGAGCTGCGCCGTCGGGGCGTACTGCGACTCGGTGTAGAGAGCAGCGAACGTGGCGGCCCGGAAGGTGCCGCCGTCGCCGCCCGGTATCGGCTCCTTGTCGAGGCGTTCGGCGATCTTGAAGTATGTCGCACGCACCTCCTCAGGCGTGCGGCCCAGGCCGTAACTGTCGTGCCGCTTCGCCACCCACTTCGCGAAGGCCGGGAAGGTCTGCTCCATGCCCAGGGCGTAGCGGCGCATGTCGTCGGAGTCGAGGTGGGTGTCGCCGTAGTTGCTGTCGAGCACGATCCGGTCGGACCGCTCCGGGAACATCGACGCGTAGGCGGCTCCCAGCGACGAGCCGTAGGAGTATCCGAGGAAGTTGGTCTTCTTCTCGCCGAGCGCGGAGCGGATCCGGTCCAGGTCGCGAGCCGTGTTCGCCGTCGTCAGGTGGCGAAGGTGGCCTTTGCCGTCGTTCTTCGCGCACTTCTCTGCGACTCCCTTGACGACCTCCGCCTGCTTGACGACCGCCGCATCGTCGACCGCGTACGGCGGGACGTTGCCACGGTACGGCCCGTTGGTGGTGAATCCGCAGCTCACCGGTGCCGAATGCCCGATCCCTCTGGTGTCCATGCCGATCAGGTCATAGCTGTCCTGCACGCTCGCGGGCAGCCCTCGGGCGACCAGGAACCCGGGGTAGGCCAATCCGGGCCCTCCCGGACCACCCGGGTTGAGCAGCAGGACCCCACGCCGCTTGCTCGGATTCTTGCTGGCCAGCCGGGAGATCACGATGTCGATCTTGCCGCTCGCCGGATCGGCGTAGTCCACCGGCACCGGCACGGTGGCACAGTCCAACGGGGACGGTGCGGCCGCGGCCACGACATCCTTGGGACACGCGCCCCACGCCACCTGCGTCGCGGGCTCGGCCTCAGCGGGCACCGCGGCCAACGCACTGGCGATGACGCCCATCGCCGCCATCGCCGCCAGATTTCGTCGCACGCTGCGATGTGTGGTCACGTAGCTCCCCTCATCTTGCTGTTTGCTGACACCGAGCTAACAGCGTGCCCTTGGGGCACGGTCAAGGAGCGCCACGCATCCGGCCACCGAGCGGTTCGAGAAGCTTCGGAGCCTGGGCGGAGTTCGACATGCTTCTCGTTCCCGGCGTCGAACACGCCATGTACGGCCGCATGCACCACTCCATCCACAACTGCCCGGCACACAGCTCCGACGTGCCGTCCTCCGCCGTTCTCCCTCCCCGGCCTCGACGTCCGCTTTGGCGCACGCGATACGTCTGGACGCCGTTTTGACTGTGCCCTTGGGGCATGGTGTGGACTGTTGCAAGGGAGGCGTGGCGCACCGGCAGCCGCGGACGACGAGGGAGTCAGAGCATGGTGTGGAGCACCCGGCAACTTGCCGAACTCGCGGGCTCGACGGTGAAGGCCATTCGGCATTACCACGAGATCGGGTTGCTGGATGTGCCCGAGCGCGCGGCCAACGGGTACAAGCAGTACAAGGTCTCGCATCTGATCCGGCTGTTGCAGATCAAACGGTTGAGTGACCTGGGGGTGCCGCTGTCGCAGATCGCGGCGCTGGGGCGGGCCAACGAGGAGCCGGCCGAGGCGATCCGGCTGCTGGATGCCGAGCTGGAGGCGACGGTCGAACGGCTCAATCGGGTACGTGCGGAGCTGGCTGTCATCTTGCGTCATCGCGCACCGATGCATGTGCCACCCGCATTCGCTCCCCTCTCTCGAGACCTCTCCGACGCAAACCAGTCCTTGCTCATGGTCTATTCGACGGTTTTCAGCGAGGAGGCCATGAAGGAATTCCGTCAGATGATCGCCGTGCGCGACGACACCGATGACGAATTCGATGCCCTTCCCCCGAACGCCGACGATGCCACGGTCGACCGGCTTGCCGAGCGGATGCTGCCAGGGGTCCGCAGGATGCGGGAAGAGCACCCGTGGTCGAACGACCCGGTGGCGGATTCGCCGCGAGGAGCGGAGCTGGCCGAGATCACGATGGCCCACGCGTTGGTGGAGTTCTACAACCCCGCACAGCTACGAGTCCTGCAGCGCCTGAACGTCCTGCTCGAACAGACAACGGACACCGACGACACGCTCCGGCACGACGCTGTCCACGACTCGCGCGCAGGCGTGAACGAAGAATAACGACCGGGACAGCGCTGGAACCTCGCCCATCAACGAGGACGTGTCGTCGATGCTGTCCGACCCCAGAAACAAAGGGCGGCCTCAACCCGTCAACGCACCACCGGCTCTGAGCCGAGCGTGGCGACTGGCGTGTCTTCGGCTTTGGCCGCGCAGACGGCCCTCTTCTGCTTTGGCGGAGGCCATGCGCTCGCCGAGCCCCCCATTGCATCGGACAAAGCTACAGGCGGTGCGGCAGGAAAAGACGCAGTCACCGAGAAGGTCCTTTCCAAGGTCCGGCAGCCGTGCATCCCGCCGCCCCGAAGTCAGTTGTTTTCTCGCTCCGCGCAGAGACCGCTTGGGGATCGCCCTGCTGGATGAAGAACCCAACTCGCCAGGTCGGCTCGACGCCGCCGAGGCGTAATCGCGTGGTGATAAGGAGCCTGAAATGCTCAAGAAGTGGCGGACCCGCCGCGCCGTGCAACGCGTCCAGCCCGGAAACGGGCGGACACTCAAGCGTTTCCGCTGGTGGCAGCCGCTATCCCGGGCTTTGTTCTACCTTCCGCTGAAGAACGACGATGGCCGGCAGGTGGTCTACGCCATCGACGTCAACCATGTGCAGCGGATTCTGTCCGACGACGGCAAAGGTAAAGCCCACCTGTACCTCGACGGCAGGCATCACGCCGAGTCCAAACTCCCCGCCGTCTTTCCCGTCCAGGGCGGCACGATCGAAGTAGCGCCGACAGCCTTCGGCCTCAAGCGCTGCCACTACGTCACCGCCGGGGGGACCGAGCACCAGCTCATCCCGGATCGCAACTCCGGCGAAGGGCGCCGCGCCCACCTCGACCGCGAGCACCCCGTACTGAGCCGCTGGATTGCTTTCATCTCGCTGATCCTGCTCGTCATCCCCCTCCTTCTCCTCATCCCGCAGCTCATCGAAGTGGTCTTCAAGGTGCCTCCCGTAACTCAGCGCTTCGGGACTTTCACCTCGCCCATCCGCCTGCCGGGATGGCTCAACTTCACGCTCGCGCTCGGCGCCGCGGCGGGCGGCTGGGAGCGCGCACTGCGCCTGCGCTACAACTGGCTGCTGGACTCGATGGCCAAGGGATGAGGGCGGCTCAACAGGTCAGCAGATTCGCGTGTGGCCTCACTACCGCCATACAAGCGCCTCCTCGACGCCGTCGATCTCATCGCGCTCGGGCGTTCTGAGGGCTCTGACGTGCCCTCGTGGCCGAGAACGCCGCTTCCGGCCGAGGTGGTCGAGCTTCGGGCGGAGAACGCCGCGCTGTGGCCGAGGGCGACATCATCGAGCACTTTCCGCAGGGCCCGTGCAGGTGCGGGGCCGATCTCGGCTTGGGTGCCGATCTGGGGGTCGCAGCCCGAACTCCGAGCAGCGCTCAAGACTGGTGCTGGACATTGGATGAGGCCGAGGTCGAGTTACTGGCCGACAAGAGCGGTGGTCAGACTCTTCCTGCTGGCGGTCTTCTGCGGCACCGTGTCCCGTGCCAGCGGCAGGATGCCGCTGGTGCACTGGATCACCTGCGCGCTGCTGCGGCGGGCCTGACCTCTGTCCGCCCGGTCGGCTTGCGATCGAGGCTGCCGGGCTCGCCCGCCCGAGCGAGCCCAGCCGGCCAGGCGTCATCCTCGCCGGATGTGCGGCCACGAACTCAGATCTGGTTCAGGCCGCCGTCGACGTACAGGCTCGAACCGGTGATGAAGCTGCTCTGTTCGGAGGCGAGGAAGGTCACGGCGGCGGCGATCTCCTCCGGGCGCCCGAGCCGGCCCAGTGGCACCTGTGTGGCCAGGTGCCGCTTGAGGCCGGCGGCCTGTTCCGGGTCGGGAGCGAGCCCCGACAGGCCAGGGGTGTCGGTCGGGCCGGGCGTGATGGTGTTGACCCGGATGCCGCGTCCCTTGAGTTCGTTGGCCCAGGTCCGGGCGAACGATCGGGTGGCGGCCTTGGTCGCCGCGTACACGCCGAACGCCTCCGTGCCGACGTCCACGTTGGTGGAGCCGTTCAAGATCACCGAGGCGCCGTCGTTGAGCAGGGGCAGCGCCTTTTGAACGGTGAACAGCGTGCCCCGGACGTTGATACCGAAGAGGGTGTCGAAGTGCTCCTGCGTGATCTGCTCAAGCGGCACGAATGCGGCGACGGAGGCGTTGGCGAACAGGACGTCCAGGCCCCGTCCCCGGCTGCGGATCATCTCGTAGAGCCGGTCCAGGTCGGCCAGATTCGAGATGTCGCCGATCACCGCGGTAGCCGCTGAGCCGATCGCTTCGACGGCCACGTCGAGTTCGGTCTTGCGCCGGCCGGTGATGAACACGTGTGCGCCTTCGGCTGCCAGCCGTACGGCACTGGCCAGGCCGATTCCGGTGCTGCCGCCGGTGACGAGAGCGGTCTTCCCCGCAAGTAGTCCCATGTGAGTAACCTCTTCCGACTTCTGCAGCGATCGCTGCCGAAGTCGAACGATAGCACTTCTGCAGCGATCGCTGCAGAAGGGGTAGGCTGCGGGGGTGGAGACCAGCCAGAGCGGCCTCATCGGCCGACCACGAGGATTCGACGCCGACGATGCTCTCGAGCGCGCCATGCTGGCCTTCTGGGAGCACGGCTACGAGGGGGCCAGCCTGGCCAGGCTGACCGAGGCGATGGGCATCTCCGCCAAAAGCATGTACGCAGCCTTCGGCAACAAAGAAGAGCTGTTCCGCAAGGCCCTGGAGCGCTACACCGAGGGCCCGAGCGCATACCTGGCCCGAGCCCTGGAGGAGCCGACCGCCCTCGGCGTCGCCACCGCGATCCTGGCCGGCACCGCCCGAACCACCACCCGCCCGGCCCATCCTCACGGGTGCCTGGGCGTCCAGGGCGCCCTGGCCGCCAGCGACTCCGGGCGTGGAGTCCGTGACCTTCTCGCCGCCTGGCGCAACAACGGCTGCTCCCGCGTCCGAGAGCGGTTCCAGCGAGCCGTCGACGACGGCGACCTGCCTCCCGATACCGATCCGGGGCTCCTGGCCCGCTATGTCACCACCTTGGCATTCGGCATCGCCGTGCAAGCCGCGAGCGGCGTCGGCCGCGATGAACTCCAGGAGATGGCCGACGCCGCCCTACGCAACTGGCCGCTCCCCTAAGAACCATCCGACGTTCGCCGCCGCGAGCAACCGCTCGCTGTAAACGGCTGGGTTACACAAGGCCCCCCGTTTGTGAGAAAGCCTGCCGACGGACTGAGGCCGGAAGCGATCAAGATGATCGTCGTTGTTGGGTCGGACCGGGGACCCTGCCATGATTGCTCACGGTGGGTTCCCCGGCCCACCCGCCGCACCTGGCGTGCGCGTCTCCACGCACCGGGCGCTCCTGATCCTCAGGGCCATCGCCGGGATCCACCGGGGCGCCCGTCGCTGAGAAGGCGCGGGCCTTCAGGCGTGGCTGACCGTGGCGGCGGGGTCTCCGGGGTCTTGCTCCGCGACCGCGTACGCCATGCGTCCTGACCCCGGCCGTCCGGCGAGGACGAGCGGGTCCACCGGCGGTCATGGTCCCAGCCGCTGCGGACTGCCGTGGGCGTCGAACGCGTTGTTCGTGACCGAGACACCGGCCGCGCCGGACCGCCACGCCCGGACCGCCCGACCCGCGCATACCCTGTCGTCAGGTCGGTCGGTTGGAGCACGTCATGAGAGAGCTGGTCTCGCAGGTCGCGGCGGTGGATCTGGCCGCCGCGGAGAGCCTGAAGGTGGTCGGGCTGTTCGACGCCCTCGTGGAGAGCCGCGCGCCGCTGGAAGGGCTGGTACGAGCCGCCGCGGCCTTCGCCGCCTCACCCGCGGGCCTGCTACACCCTGACCGGCAGGTGGCCATCCGCGTCGACGCCGACGGCGGCAGGATGGGAAGCACGACCTCGCAGGCGGAGATCGAATCCCGCTGGCTCTCCCGGCCGATCCAGGGCGGCGGTCTGGTCTGGGTGGAGCGCGCGGGTCCGGCGACCCCCCGCGATCTGCTGCTCCTGGAACGCCTGGCCGTGGCCGTGCACCTGTCGCTCGACCGGCTGAGCGGCGGCCTGCCCGACACCGCCGCGGCCGTCGCCGTGCTGCTGGACGCCACCGCGTCCGAGGAGGTCAGGGCCCGCTCGGCCCGGTCGCTGGGGTTCCCGGCCACCGCGCCCGCCCGCGTCCTGCTCCGCCCGCCCGGCCCGCGCGGGGCCGTGCTGCCCGCCCGTACGGCCATCGTCCAGACCTCGGCGGGACCGGTACGCGCGACCGTCGCGCCGCTCATGGAGAAACCTCCGGCGGACGGCCGGGTCGGCGTCGGCGCGCCCTCGCCGGTGACCGCGCTGCCGCCCTCGCTGCGGGGTGCGCTGGCCGCCCTCCAGCTCACCTCGGAGCAGTACCCCGTGCTGTCGGCCGACGACCTCGGCCTGCTGGCCTGCCTCGACTCCACGCCCCCGCTGAACCGGGCGCTGAAGGAGGCCGTCGCGCGGATCGGCCGGGTGATGGCCGAGTCCTGGGGCGCCGACACGCTGCGCGCACTCGCCACCACCGACAGCGTCCGGGCCGCCGCCGGGCTCTGCGCCGTGCACCACTCGACCGTGCAGGCCCGGTGCCAGCAGATCTCGGCCCGCCTCGGCTACGACGTCCGTGGAGCGACCGGACGGCTCCGGCTCGCCCTCGACCTCGCCGCCCACTGCCTGACGACCACCATGTTCGGCTACGACGAGACCGGCTGACCGCCATTTGGCGGGTGACCGTACGAATCCGCGCCGCGGTGGCGGTCACGACCGTGTGGCCACGGGAGCACACTTGCCGCATACCACCTGATGTCCGCCTGGAGGCAGCCATGTCACGCGTACGACCGCCCTACGACCCCGAGCTCGCCGCCTGCCTCGAAACGGCCGGCCTCGCCTCCGCCCTGGACCTCGGTCTCGATCGGATCGCGGAGATCCGCGCGAACACGCCGTCCTTCGGCAGGCCCATCGAGGAGATCGTCTCAGCCACCGGTCTGGAGCATGTCGAGCTGACCGTCCCCGGCCCCGAGGGCGCACCGGAGGTGACGCTGTCGGTGGTCCGGCGGCCGGACGCGGCGCAGGCGACACCCTGCGTCTACTACATCCACGGCGGCGGAATGATCATCGGCGACCGGTTCCTCGGGGCCGAGGCGTTCCCGCTCTGGATCGAGCGGTTCGGCGTGACCGTCGTGACGGTGGAGTACCGGCTGGCGCCCGAGCACCCGCACCCCGCGCCGGTCGAGGACTGCTACGCGGGGCTGGCCTGGGTGGCCGAACACGCCGCCGAACTGGGCATAGACGCACAGCGCATCCTCGTCATGGGCGGGAGCGCGGGCGGTGGCCTGGCGGCCGCGGTGGCGCTGCTCGCCCGCGACCGCGGCGGCCCGCACCTCATCGGTCAGCTCCTCCTGTGCCCCATGCTCGACGACCGGGACCAGACCGTCTCCACTCTCCAGTACGACGACGTACTCATCTGGAGCCGGCAGCACAACGTCATCGGTTGGACGGCCCTGCTCGGTGACGCCAAGGGCACCGCCGGCGTCTCGCCGTACGCCGCCCCGGCCCGCGCCACGGACCTGTCCGGCCTCCCGCCCGCCTTCATCGACGTCGGCTCCGCGGAGGTCTTCCGCGACGAGGACGTAGACTACGCCTCCCGGATCTGGGCGGCGGGCGGCCGGTGCGAGCTGCACGTCTGGGCCGGGGGTTTCCACGGCTTCGGCCAGTTCGCCCACACCACGATCAGCCGCGCCGCCCACGAAGCCGTCCTAAGCTGGATGTCCCGCATCCTCGGCTCATGACCACGCTGGACGGCTCCGCGTCGGCCTTGCCGGGTACGGTCACCTGTCTCCCCTCCGGCCAGGCCTGAAGGATGTCACGGCGGACGACTTGGAGCCGCCGCCGCTACGGTGTCGTCGAACCGGAGATAGCCCGTCTGTACGGTTACCATGTCGCTCTGGACCGCCCTTCCGTGGCCCGGCGTGCTGAGGCACGCGAGAGGCGTACGAAGGGCCTGTCGGCGGCGGAACGGCAGGCCGTGTATGGCGAGACGGATGGCTGCCCGCAGCAGGCGCGGAGCCATATCGAGCAGGTGACTGGACCGCTTCATAACGCATCGTAAGGTGCTTGATCTGCGGTTTTGACCTTCAGCAGCGGAACGGGCACCCCGGGCACCTTGTTGGCATGGCATCGCCGTTTGATCAAACGCTCGTGGACCTACCCCCGCCGCGCTATCCATCCCGGAACGAGCAAGGAGGTCCGGGATCTGGTCCTCCGCCTGGCACGGGAGAACCCGAGGTGGGGGTATCGGCGGGTACACGGTGAACTGGTTCGCCTCGGCTTGCAGGTCAGTGCAGCGACCGTGCGACGGATCCTGCGTTCGCGCCGACACCGTCCGGCTCCCCGAAGCCTCGACACCTCCTGGCGGACGTTTCTACGCCTGCCAGCGAAAGGGCTGCTCGCCTGCGACTTCTTCCACGTTGACACGATTTTCGTGAAACGCCGGTACGTGTTGTTCGTGATAGGGGTGGTGACGCGGCGCGTTCACATCCTGGGCGTGACCGCCAACCCCACCGGCGCGTGGACGGCCCAGCAGGCCCGCAACCTGCTCATGAACCTCGAAGGGAGGGCCGGCTCGTTTCGGTTCCTCATCCGTGATCGAGATGCCAAGTTCACCGCCGTCTTCGATGAGGTCTTCGCCGGTGAGGGTGTCACGGTGATGAAGACGCCGCCGCGGACACCCCGAGCCAACTGCTACGCCGAGCGCTGGGTGCGCACCGTCCGGGCCGAATGCACCGACCGGATGCTGATCCACGACAAAGGCCACCTCCGATCGGTCCTGGAGGAAGCCTGAATCGGATCCCATCGGACTGGCGTACCGTTTCCGCAGGTGGCGGAACGCGGCCCGATTGGATCTGGCCGTGGGGGCGTAATCGACCGATTCCACCCCCAACCCGTCATTCGACCTGCACCCACGGGGCGTCACATCATGTGACACCAAACTGCACTCTCTGCGTGGCTCCTACTCGCCCCTGAACACGGCGATGCCGCTGCGGAAGCAGACGACGATGTGCCCGGCCTCGTCCACGGCAATGGCTGTTGCGGCGTCGGGGAGGTAAAGGCGGGGACCGATCTGCCGGTGGGTGGTCAGGTCCCACACCTCCACCGCACGGCCGCTGGCGGTGACGGCAACGGGGTGACCGCACACCGATGCCGCCGTGAGCGCCTGCACGTTGACGGCCGGCAGGTCGCCGAGGTGCCGGCCGGTGGTCACCTCCCACAGCTTCACCGGCACGTCCTCTCCCCAGTTCCAGTTCACATCGCTCGTGGTGAGGGCGACCGGCTGACCGCCGACCACGGTGGTGGCGAGCTGCTGCACGGGCGGGCCGTGGCGTCGAGGGGAAGAGGTGCTGATCTGCCGGTTAGTGGCCAGCTCCCGGACCTGGAGGCCGCCGTGGAAGGACCCGGCCACGGAGACGGGTGTGCCGTCGAGCATCGCGGTGTCCACGGCGCGGACCCAGCGGCGGTGGCTGACGCCGGGCGCGCCGATCTGCTCGCCGGTGGCGACGTTCCACACCCGCACGGTCTTGTCGGTGCCGGCGGTCACGGCCAGGGGCTGCCCGGTGGCCGAAGTGGTGGCGACCGAGCGGACGGCGGCGGTGTGGCCGGTCAGCGGAGCGCCGAGTTGCTTGCCTGCGGCCAGGTCCCAGATGCGGACGGTGCAGTCGTCGCCGCCGGTGACGGCAACGGCGCGGTCGTCGACGACGGCGGTGGCGAGCGTCCGCACCGGTCCGTCGTGCCCCATGAGCGGCTGCCCGAACGGCTTGCCCGAGGTCAGGTCCCACAGGCGGACGCTGTGGTCGTCGCCGCCGGTGACCACCACGGGTTGTCCGTCGACCACGGTAGTGGTCACCGCCCGCACCTGCCGGCGGTAGTCGACGGGGGACTCCGCGGCCTCCAGCCCGAACCGCAGGTCCCATACCCGCACCGTGCCGTCACTGCTGCCCGTGACGGCGACCGGCCGACCGTTGAGCATGGCCAGGTCGACCGACCACACGAAGTCGGTGTGCCCGGTGAAGACGTGAAGCTGCTGTCCGGTGGTGAAGTCCCAGAGCCGCACGGTGCGGTCGGTGCCCGCGGTGACCGCCACCGGCCGGCCGTCGAGCGTGGTGAAGGCGACACCGTCCACCCCCCGCTCGTGGCCCACCCACGGTTCTCCGATCAACTGGCGGGTGGCCAGGTCCCACACCCGCACCGTGCCGTCGTAGTGGCCTCCGGTGACGGCCACCGGCCGGCCGTGGAGCGTGGTCGTGGCCAGGGTGGACACGGTGTCCTTATGAGTGGTGAACGGTTCACCGAGCTGTTCGCCGGTGGCCAGATCCGATACCCGTATCTCCCCGAAAGAGCCGTTCGACACCACCACCGTCCGGCCGTCGAGCTCGGCCGTGGCCACATGCTTCGCCATGTACGCGTGACCGGTGAACGGCTCGCCGAGTTGTTCGCCGGTGGCCAGGTCCCACACCCGCGCCGTGCCGTCGAAGCCGCCAATGACCGCCGCCGGCCGGCCGTGGAGCGTGGTCGTCGTGATCCCCCGCACGATCGCATCGTGCGCCGTGAACGGGCCGCCGATCTGCCGGCCCGTGGTGAGGTCCCACACCCGTGCCGACTTGTCGTTGCTGGCAGAGACGGCGACTGGCCGACCGTCGAGCGTTGCGGTGGCAAGTCCGTACACCGGGCCCGTATGCCCGGTGAGCGGGCTGCCGATCTGCTGCCTGGTGGCGAGGTCCCACAGCCGTAGCGAGCCGTCGCGGGAGGCGGAGACGACAACGGGCCGGCCGTCGAGGACTGTGGTGGCAACCGCGAATACCGAGCTTCCCTCAGTATCAGGCGGTCGCTGTCCGAGAGGCATGGACGCTAACTCCCCGGTCGACCGCCAAGCCCATCGCAGGCCCCACTCCTTCACGTGGCCGAACGGCGCTGACACCACGGACGTCTCACGCTCTGACATGGCGGACACAGTACAGCCGGGGTACGACACCGACAGGAGATGGACGCCGCAGGCTTTGCTTCATGCTACAGACCGCACCGTCGCTCAACCACGAAAGGGTCTTTGACGCTGGGCTTCGACCCACCCGTTTCCAGACGAAACCGCCAGCCTGCTACCGGGCCTCATGGTAGTTACCCGGACCGGGCTTCTACCGGCAAGCGACGATGAGCTTACGAACAGCAAGCGGCATCGTCGGTGCAAGCGCCCCGGAACGGCGCTCCATCGCCACCGCCCTCGACGACGAACCCGTCATGGTGTTCGCTGAACTCCCGCCCAACCTGGTTTGCGCAGCAACGTCCGGATGACCTCAGCGTCCCGATCCCGCACAGTCCCACAGCGGCCGGCCGCCCGCGCCGTACCCGAACACCGGCTTGTCGTCACTCACGCCTTCACCGTAGGACGAAACGAATCTCAGTTCACCAGGCCGCGCATCGTCGCGGGTCAGGCAAATCCGTTGGAAATTTCCCCAGGACTGTCGATCAGGCCCGCGCCGAGGGCGTGGAACCGGTCGGCGAGAATGGACTGCTGGGCCGGCTGACCAAGCTGGTGCTGGAGTCCGCGCTGGAAGGTGAGATCACCGACCATCTCGGCTACGACAAGTACCAGCGCTCTGGCGGCGAGACGATCAACAGCCGCAACGGCGCCTTGATCACGCATGAGTTCTGGCCCCACCAGCGTCAGATCTCGATCTTTGCTCGTTAAGCAGTCTGATCAAGTTCAGGCGAGGGCCTTCGCTTGAACTTGCGCCGGGTCATGACCATCACCACCATGAACGCGCAAAACAGCATGCCCAGCAGACAGATCGCCGGGTTAACGAAGGCAGGCACGGATTCGTAGCCGCCGCAGCTCGTGTCGCTCAGCGGCCACTCCATGAGCGGGTGATTACCCATCAGGTCGTCGTCGATGGTGCAGGGGTCGTCAGAATCCAGCTTGCCGAAGCCCTCCATGGCGATCAGCCCGTAGCCGACGACGGCTGTGCAACCCAGCGCGGAGGCGACAGCGAGCCGCGCCCAGAGGCCGGGCTTGCACCATGCCCGAGCGCCGTGCCGCGCGACGGTGACGCCGACGCTGACGCCGAAACCCGCGGCGACGAAAGCCAACAGCCACCACAGCACCACGACAAGGAGAATGACCACGATGGCAAGATGCCCAACAAATTCCACGACGGCTTAGAATACCCAAATGCACTGTTTATGTGCTTATGGCATAGCCTGCTCTGACTGCGACAACCAGGGCGGGGAACGTCGAGTTGGTGACAGCGAAAGTTACCCGGCCCGCCGCTCGGGTTGCTGCCACCGGAAGAAAAGTAGCTGAGAGTTATATTTCAGATCCGCTACGCAGTTGTCACGACTCGCTAGTACCGGCGGCCTTCGGCGTGAAACAGGCACCAGGTCGAGGATGGCGCGGTGCTGCTGGGCGCGCGCCTCGACCTCTACGCTCGTCGACAGCAGATGCACACCACGTCCGGCGACGAGTTGACCGAGTTGTACCGAGTGGCGGCCCTGCTGGCCGTCATCCAGGCCAACGCCTTGACCCGGGTCAGCTGTCATGGGGTGCGACCATGGGCCAGGGCGGCGGCCTTCCCGCGCGAGCTCACGCCGAGCTTGCTGAGGATGTTGGCGACGTGGAACTTGACCGTGTTCTCGCTGATGCTCAGCCGGGTGGCGATCACCCGGTTAGGGTGGCCGAGCGCCAGTTGCTCAAGGACGTCGCGTTCGCGCGGGTTGAGGGCGTCCAGTGGGCCCGGGGGCTGGGGGCGTACCGGACCGAACGGAAGGTCTGCGGTGATCGTCGTGCCCCAGCCCGGGACCGCGTCCACGTCGAGCGTTCCGCCCAGCACCGCCACCCGGTCGCGCAGCCGGTGCACTGACAGGGCGTCGGTCGCCAGCGAGCCGGGCCCGTCATCGCGTACGGTCACCCGCAGCAGCGAATCTGTCACCTCCCAGGTGAGCCTGACCCGGCTTAGCCCGCCGTGCTGCAGTATCGCCAGCACCGCGCCCCGTACCACGGACCTGGCCGCCCTGGCCACCTCCCCTGGCAACCGCCTGTCACGCTGTTCCGGCCCCGCCAGCTCCAGCCTGAGATCGTGATAGCGGGTGAGCACGGAGAGCTTCTCCGCCAGCAGGTCGAACGCTCGGCCCGCCGACTCTTCCCCCACGTCGCGCTCGCCGCCCGCCCTGGCCTCCAGGAGCGCGGGCACGGCCAACTGGACCGCGACTCGCCGGGCCGCGGCGTCGTCGAGTCGCCTGGACCGCAGGACGCCGAGCAGCGAGGTCAGCGTCGCGGCGTGGGCGTCGGCGAGGTCCTCGACGGCCGTGACAGACGGGCCCGTCACGTCATGCGGCTCGGCGTGTGACACGCGGTCGGCCAGGTGCACGGTCGTCAGCTCGACGAGCTTCGTCACGATCTCCCGCACGTCAGGTTCCGGTGGGCCGGTGCCGGTCGTGACGACGGCGAGCAGACCGCCCGTGGTCTTCGGCGGCTTGACGGCCACGGCCAACACCGGCCGCTCGACCCCCGCCAGCGTGAACGGGCCGAACCAAGGACGATCGACGGCCACCAGGGGGACGAGGCGGCTCACCTCGTCGGCGCTCACCCCGTCGATCCCGTGGATGAGCAGCGGGGACATCAGCAGGCAGTCCCCGGTGAACAACACCAGCCCCTGGTGCGGCACCAGGGTGGACAGCACGGTCGACAACTCCGGCAGAACGCCGTCGAGCGGCGCCCGCACCACCCTCAGCGCCGCCGTCAGAGCGGCCGACCACGGCTCTGCCATGGCCCCGATGGTAGTAGGTCCCTTCCCCTGGTCCGCCCACTCGTTCGGGTGGGCAGGCCCACCCGAACGGCCGGTCCGCGAGGGGACCGTGGCGGCCAAGCTGTGCGCGTACGTCGTGACGAAAGGAATCGCAATGAAGAACGAGTCGCCGCTGGTGGTGGTGGCCTACCACAGCGGGTACGGGCACACGGCCCGACTGGCCGAGTCGGTACGCGCGGGAGCGGCGTCCGTGGACGGCACCAAAGTGGAGCTGGTCTCGGTGGACGGCATCACCGAACAGGAATGGTCGCTGCTGGACACGGCGGACGCCATCGTGTTCGGGTCGCCCACGTACATGGGGTCGGCCAGCCCGCAGTTCCACACGTTCGCCCGGGACTCGGTGCAGCGCTGGACGGAGCGGGCCTGGACGGACAAGCTGGCCGCGGGGTTCACGAATTCGGGGTCCAAGAGCGGGGACAAATTGCACACGCTGGAGTACATGGCGCTGCTGGCGGCCCAGCACGGCATGCTCTGGGTCAGTCTCGGGTTGCTGTCCGGGTGGAATTCCAGCACCTCCGACGAGAACGCGCTCAACCGGCTCGGCTTCTGGCTGGGAGCGGCGGCGGCCTCGAACATCGACGAGGGGCCGGAGCTGATGCACGACTCGGACCTCCGGACGGCCGAACACCTCGGCCGCCGGGTCGCCGAGCAGGCCCACCGCCTTTGACAGGACCCGGCGCTCCGCACAGGGCGGGAAGCCCGGGTGTGAAGCCCGGGTGTGAAGCGGAGCCCGATGCATTCGTCGGCCTCAACCGGCAGCGCTTGTCCGGCAACCAGATCAAGCCGGAAGCGCTCACGCTGAAGAAGGGCGACGCGGTCCTGTCTGCGCGGACATGGAGGATCCGGCGTCGCTGGATGCGGCTCTGCGCGGCGCGTACGTCTGACGCTCTGGATGGGCCGGTGCACGCTGACCAGGTCCGCACGCTCGCAGCTGGCATCCTGCCCTGAATCGAAGGTGAGAGTGATCAAGCTGTAGGAGGCTAACAGCGCCAGAGCCTCGTTGACCTGCAGTTTGTCGGCGTCGGGGAGGCCACAGGACAGTTCAGAGCAAGTTGTCCGGGGCGAAGCAGGCCAGAACGTTCAGTATGTGGCCGGCAAGCGGGTTGATGCTCTGAAGGCGGGCGTGGCTGATTGCCAACACCTTGGCCACCACCCGCTCGGCATGGTTGGCGGAGCCGGCGGGCCGGTCAAGTCGGCCAGCAGAGCGATCGCGGCCGGCCAGCTCAGCGCTCAGGCGGAGGCTTCGTCCACGGTGGCCTGCCAGGGTCTCAGTAGCAATGACGAAATCTTCAACGAAGTAGCTCTGACCTGTGGTTACACCGGACTCTGCGGCTAAGGTCTCGATTCGCTCACGGTGCGGATCATGAGCGACGACGGCCCTTGAGTTCAGCGGAGGCGTCGGCGTTGGATGGGGTCGGCTTCAGCGGTGACGTGGGCGGAGGTCTCTTCGCCGAGCCGCACATAGCGGCCGAGGCTGACCGGATGCTGGTGGCGGCTCTTGGCCTGCAGCTCCCGCGCGTGGGTGGAAGCGCCAGGTGCGCGCGGACACCTCGGTCATCCGGTCGAGGCGGAAGCTGCGCCAGTAGTCGCGATCGAGGTCGTAGGCGAGGAGGTACCAGCGCCGGTCGGAGTCGACCGGCGTGCGGCCTGCGCCGAAGGACTCCATCGAACTGGGGAGCGCGCGCACCTCGTGCCGCAGCCGGGTGGGCAACACCCGGTCGAGCTTGGTCAGCGCCCGGAGTGCGGCGTCGCCGACGCCGGCGAGCGCGCCACCCGCGCCTGTGAGCAGCGAGACCGCGGTGGCGATCGCCTCCTCGTCGTCGAGTAGCAGCGGCGGCAGGTCCTGCCCCTGGCCGAGCTGGTAGCCGCCGCCGACACTCTGGCCGACGTGCTCCTGGTAGCCGAGCGTGCACAGCCGCTCGACATCACGCCGTACCGTGCGCGGCGTGACCCCGAGCCGGTCGGCGAGCTCGGGGCCGGTCCAGACCGGGCGCTGCTGCAACAACCCGAGCAGGGTCAGCACCCGCTCCGTTGTGCCCCGCTCGGCACCGCTCGCCCCGTCCATGTCGCCCACCCTGCCAGAGATAGCGGACCGATCCTGTCCGCTAGGGATCACAGAGTTCACCACCGGAGAGCTCCCAGCAACTGACCACCTCGCCTACTAGCAAGATCGCGGCGACGCCGGCCTCACTTCCCATGACGACGATCGTGCGCATCAGGCACGTACGTTCGGGGTTTCGGAAGAGCGAGCACCGCGACCGCCCCGGCGGCCACGACGCCGGCGCAGACCCCGAACGCCAGGGCGTACCCGGAGGTCGGCGTGCCGGTGTGGGCGGCGGCAAGGGTGGTCAGCGCGGCCAGGCCGAGCGAGCCGCCGATCTGGCGGGAGGAGTTGAGGATGCCGGAGACCAGCCCCGCCTCGCCCGGGCCGACCCCGGCCATGGCGGCCATGGCGATCGGCGCGGAGCTGAGGCCCATCCCGCCGGTGATGAGCACGCCCGGCAGCACGATGCCGGTGAGCAGGCCACTCTCTGGCGTGATCGTGGCCTGCCAGGCGAAACCCGCCGCCGAGATCAGCGCGCCTGCGGCCAGTAGCGGACGCAGGCCGACCCGGGCGACCAGCCGCGGCGTGGCCTTGGAGGCGACGATGATGGCGAGGGTGTGCGGCAGGAACGCCAGGCCCGCCTGGAGCGCGCTGTAGTGCAGTACCTGCTGCATGTAGAGAGACAGGAAGTACCAGACCGCGAAGCCCGCGGCGCCCAGCAGGAACTGCACGAGGAGCGCGCCGGACACCGAGCGGGCCCGGAAGACCCGTAGCGGCATCAGCGGCGCCGGCGCGAACCTGGCCTGCACCAGGACGAACGTGGCAAGCGCCAGCACGCCCACGATCATCGGGATCAGCGCGCGCGCCGAACCCCAGCCGTACGCGGGGGTCTGCAGCACCCCGAACTCCAGCGCCGACAGTCCCACCGTCACCGTGATCGCACCGGTCAGGTCGAGCCTGCGGGTGCCGAGGTCGCGGCTCTCGGCGAGCAGGCGCAGCGCGGCGATGATCGCGATCACCCCGATCGGCGCGTTGATCAGCAGGATCCAGCGCCACGACAGGTAGTCGGTGAGCAGCCCGCCGGCGAGCGACCCCACCGCCCCGCCGGCCGCCCCGACCGCGCCCCAGGTGGCGATGGCCTTGGCCTGTGTCGCCCCGGCCGGGATCGAGGTGGTCAGGATCGTCAGCGTGGCGGGGGCGACCACGGCCGCGCCGAGCCCCTGGATCGCCCGCGCGGCGATGAGCAGCTCCGGCGTGGTGGCGAGCCCGCCGGCCAGGCTGGCGATCGCGAACACGGCCAGGCCCGCGATGAAGGTGCGCCTGCGTCCGTAGAGGTCGGCCGCCCGGCCGCCTAGCAGCAGGAACCCGGCGAAGGTGAGGATGTAGCCGTTGACCACCCATTGCAGCCCTTCGGCGCCTAGGCGGAGGGCGGATTCCATGGCGGGCAGCGCGACGTTCACGATTGACACGTCGAGGACCATCATGAACTGCGCCAGACAGACCAGGCCGACGATCGGCCAGACAGGGGCGGGCGGCTTGGTGGCGCTCCGCCCGGAAAGTGGTGCATCAGATACGTTTGTCATGATCCGATGTTTCGTTAATGGTCGAGTGGACCATGGCTTCGTGATCTTTCGTAGCCGCGGATGCAGTGGCGGTGACGGGCGATCCAGGCCGGAACGGCGTGCGTTCGACAATCCAGCGTCGGGGCAGCACTTACGGCGGTGTCGGATCGTTTCACGAACGCCGCCATGAGCCGCAGCCGGGTGCGGGCCCAGCCCACGAGCTTGCCGGAGTAACCGCCATCGCCCCACGCCAGGCGGATGGGTACGGGGCCGGGGGTGGGGACCAGCGGCTCGACCGCCGCCCGGACGGCATCTACCGCCACAGGGTCCACAGAGCGCAGGATGACGGATGGCCTCCCCCCGGTCGTCGCTGTTGGGTCGCACCCGGCATCTAAATCGGGCCAACCCGACGACCGGGTGAATAGTCCCGCCCCGGAGCAGCAGCCCCCCGGGGCATCACACGACGGCGACGGCGTCGATCTCGACGAGGAACCCGGGCCCCAACCCGGCCACGACGTGGACCGTGATGGCCGGCGGCGGGTCAGCCCGGTTCCACACCTCCTGGAAGGCGGCGACACCCTCGTCGAACGTGTGGCCATCCACCACGGCGATGCGCCAGTGCACGATGTTCGCCAAGCTCGCCCCCTCGCTCTCCAAGATGGTCGCAAGGTTGCGGAACACCTGCCTGGCCTGCTCCCCAACCGTGGGACCGACGACCTTACCGTCGGCGTCGACGCCGTTCTGCCCGCCGACGTAGATCGTCTTCGCCGACTGTTCGACCACGACGGCCTGGCTGAAAGCCGGGCTGCGATGGAGCCCCTCGGGGTTGATGTGCCGTACACTCATGCGCTTGCTCCTTTGAGGATTGAACCGGTTAAAGCGGTTTCGTGCGAAACCAGTTATAATGGTTTCATGCGAGCGAATGCAACCGGACGAGTGCTGCATGACCCCAAGGGCGGGTCGTTCCGGTTCGACGCCGGCGCCGTCTGCCTGGACTTCGCCCACACCGGCGGCGAGGGCCAATACGCGGTGTTCGAGACCCTTCACGAGCCTGCCGACCTCGGCGAATGGCTGGCCCAGCCGCCGCTGGGCGCGTTCATGACGGTCCCCGTGACGGCCCGCGAGCTGAGCGCGGCCAAGACCCTGCGCCAGGCGATCTGGGATGCGGCGCACGCCCAGGCGGCGCGTCGCCCTCTCCTCGCCGAGACTGTCGCGACCATCAACCGGGCTGCGGCCGCGGCGCCGCTGATCCCCGAACTCGTCGCCGACGGCACGACTGCGGGGTGGGCGCCGCCGGTGCGGGCAGCGCAGGCGCTGTCGACGCTGGCGCGGGAGATGATCGAGCTGCTGTCCGGGCCGCTGTCCGGGCGCATTCGCGAGTGCGCGAGCGACAACTGCCCGCTGGTGTTCGTCGATACGTCCCGCCCCGGCGCCCGGCGCTGGTGCGCGATGGAGCGCTGCGGCAACCGCCACAAGCTCCGGGCTCTCCGCGCCCGGCAGGCCACGGACCCGTGATGCAGTCTCAAGCACGGCCAACCCTGCGTTATATCAGCCCGTACGTGCCCGTTCCCATTGACTTCCCATGGGGCCGATCGACGTGAAGGGTGTCAATACTCCGTTCACGGTTGTGGGCTGCGGGTTTGTCCCGGCTTCCTGCTCGAAGTGGTGGTCAGTGTCGGGCATGCTCGAGGCTCGTGGCGCTCCGTCTCTTCTATTTGATCTTCTGCCGCGTCGTGGGCTGGTTGACACTGCTGGCTCGTGGCGACGTGTCCAAGGCCTTGGAGATCCTCGTACCGCGGCATGAGGTGGCAGTGCTGCGCCGTCAGGTGGGCCGTTCGAGGCTGTCGTGGGCGGATCGGGCGGTGTTGTCCGCGCTGGCTCGGGGACTGCCGGCGGCGCAGCGCGCCCATCGACTGGTGACGCCGGGGACGCTGCTGCGCTGGCATCGGCGTCTGGTCGCGCGTCACTGGACCTGCCCGGACCGGGGGATGGGACGGCCTGCGACCGATTCGGCGGTCGTGGCGTTGGTTCAGAGGCTGGCGCGGGAGAATCCTCGCTGGGGTTACGAGCGCATCCGCGGCGAACTGCGGCATCTGGGTCATCGGGTGAACAGTGCGACGCATCCTGAAACGGGCGCGCTTGGGTCCCGCGCCGCGACGTGCGGACGACCGTTGGCGCGATTTCCTGCGCGATGCCGCGAGCACGCTGGCCTGTGACTTCTTCACGGTGGGCACCGTGACGCTGCGCCGGGGTGGAGGTCGGCACTCGGTTCGTGCACGTGCTGGGCGTGACCGCCTGCCCTGATGGTGCGTGGGTTGCCCAGCACGCCCGTAGCCTTCTCGCCGATCTGAAGGACCGTCCCGACACGTCCACGCGACCCGCGACTCCGCGGCTCCCCGCGGCCCGCTGCCCAGTCGAGGGCGGCGTCGATCGCGGAGCGGGTCTTCGTCGTCAGTCGAGGCAGAACTCGTTGCCCTCGGGATCGCCCATCACGATGAACCCGAGCTCCAGCGGCGGCGCCGGATCGAAACGGCGGATCCGCTTGGCCCCAAGCGCGACGAGCCGGTCGCACTCGGCCTCCAGGGCCGCCATCCGCTCCTCGCCCACCAGATCAGGCGCCACGCGAACGTCGAGGTGGACGCGGTTCTTGGCCACCTTCCCCTCCGGCACCTGCTGGAAGTACAGCCGTGGGCCACGCCCCTCCGGATCCTCGACGGCCGACCTCGTGTTGCGCTCCTCCTCCGGTACGCCTGCCGCCGCGAGGAAGTCCTGCCACGCCGCCAGCGGATCGGCGCCCTCGGGCAGGTCGACCCCGGGAGGGCCGGGGTGGACATAGCCCAGCACGTCGCGCCAGAAGGTCGAGAGGGCCTGCGGGTCGTGGGCGTCGAAGGTGACCTGGATGTCGCGGCTCATCAGTGGGCTCCGTTCGTGGCGGGGTTGGTGGCTGGGTTGATGGCCGTGTTCGTGGCTGGGTTGGTGTGCAGGTAGAGGTCGCGTAGGAGGCAGACCTCGGACAGGTGGTGGATCAGCTCGCGGTGGATGTGCTGCACCAGGTCGGCCATGGACGCCTCGGGGTAGGGCTCCTTCTCGCCGACCGGGACGCGGAGCCCGTCCTCGCCGAGGCCGCGTACCCCGTCGAGCCAGACGCCGAGCTGGGTTTCGAGCTGGTCGAGCGCGGTGGCGGCGCTGCCGGCGTACTCCCACGACTCGTACGACGCCGCCGGAGCGCCGAAGTGGGCCGCGTTCCGCATGGCGAGCACGCCGACGATGACATGCCCGAGGCGCCAGGCGATCGTGGTGAACGGCGCGGGCCTCGGCTCCGGGAAGGCGTAGTCGATCGTGTAGTCGCCCGTGCCGGCCCGCACGGGAGCCGTCGAGCTGCCCCGGGGCCGCACGTTCCAGGCGTCGGGGACGGGCGACCAGAAGTATTCGTCGTCGGTGAGGCCCTCGAACCGCACTCGGAGATGGTGATTCCAGTGGAACTCCAACTGCTCGCGCAGCGTACGGTTCCAGTCCATGTCGACTGTGCTGCCGACCGTGATGTCGTCTGCGTTCATGGGACCACTCTCGCGTCCCTAGCGGACAGGTTCGGTCCGCTATCTCTGGCAAGGTGGTGACATGGAGACGGTGGGCGGCGACGAGCGGGGCACGACGGAGCGGGTGCTCACCCTGCTCGGCCTGCTGCAGCAGCGGCAGGTCTGGACCGGCCCCGAGCTCGCCGACCAGCTCGGGGTGACGCCGCGTACGGTGCGCCGCGACGTCGAACGACTGCGTGCCCTCGGCTATCCGGTGCACGCCATCCAGGGCGTCGGCGGCGGCTACCAGCTCGGCCCCGGGCAGGACCTGCCGCCGCTGCTGCTCGACGACGAGGAGGCGATTGCCACCGCGGTCTCCCTGCTCGCCAGCGCGGGCGGCGCGGTCGCGGGCGCCGGCGACGCCGCGCTCCGGGCGCTGACCAAGCTCGACCGCGTGCTGCCCACCCGGCTGCGCCACGAGGTGCGCGCGCTGTCCGGCGCGGTGGAGTCCTTCGGCGGGGGCCGCACGCCGGTCGATCCCGACGTGCTCATGACGCTGGCCAGGGCCTGCCGCGACGAGGTGGAGGCGGGCTTCGACTATCCGTCCGGGGGTGAGGTGCGGCGGCGGCGCGTCGAGCCGTACCGGCTGGTCGCCTCCGACCGGCGCTGGTATCTCCTCGCGTACGACCTCGATCGCGACGACTGGCGCAGCTTCCGGGTGGACCGGATGACCGGCGTGTCCGCCCGGACCTGGCGTTTCCGGCCACGAGCGATGCCCGACGCGGCGGCGTACGTACAGGAGAGCGTGGCCAGCCGGGTCTACCCGCACCAGGCGCGATTCCTCGTGCACGCGCCGGCCGGCACGGTCAGGGCCCAGATCCCGGCGTCGGCGGCGGTCGTACGAGAAAGGGCGGGCGACCGCTGTGAGGTGCTCAGCGGCGGGGGCTCCCTCGACTTCGTCCTCATGCACGTGCTCCTGCTCGGGCACGACTTCGAGGTCCTGGACCCTCCGGAGCTCACGAGCCGCTGCCGCGTCCTGGCGGAGAAGCTGCTGTCGGCCGGCAGCGGATCGGCGGCCCAGGAGTCCGCGCGCCGCCGGTCGTAGAGCCGGCAGATGGTGCCTTCTTGGCGGACGGGTCGGTGAGCGAACACGACGTGGGCGGCACGCCGTCCTCGAAGAGACCGGCCGGCTCGGGGGAAAGGGGACTGTCCGCGCCTTTCCACTCTCAACCTGTAGCGCACCGGAGGGCTTGCGGCAAGACCTCGGTCGTACCGCGGAATCGTCGGCCGAGGCCAGAACCTGCGGAAATGGGGACGCGGAGTGCTTGTGTTCCTGTCGAAGTACGGATCGCGCGGGGACGTCGAACCAATCGGGTGGCGTCCGCGACGATCCGCAACAGCTCTACCACCTGGCCGCGGGCGTGGGGCGTAGGTCCTGGTCACTGCTCAGGTCAGCCGTGAGCTTCAGCCGCTTCACCTCGTCGCCGGACGCGAGCCGTGCCCGCCGTGCGACGCGAGGTTCATTCATGCTTTGCGGGTATGTCGGAATACCATCCGGGACTTTGCGCCATACGCCACCAACGCCTGATCCTTAAAGCGCGACAGGCAAGGTCAGATGAGTCGCATTCCCATGCATGGCAGTCAGGGGAAAGACGAGCCGAGATTGTTGAGAGCTCAGCGGTGGCTGTCTTGGCCTGCGTCATGCTCTCGACGATCGACCCGTGGGCGACCTATTGGGATAACCCTCTGATGTCTCCCGGCCGGTTGTGACGATGGCTTCTGCGAAAGTCGGCTGCGTCGCTTCACGCGGCACGAGAAAAGGCGACCGTCCCCGGTAATGCCAACCGGTACCAACAGATGATTCGGGGGTAAACGTGAAGATCACCCGAGTGGTTGTGGCCGTGGCTCTGGCCATGACCACGGTGTTCCCGCTCGGTGCGCCCCCGAATGCGGCAGCCCGCCGCAGTTCGACTCGCACGCGACGCTGAACCCCAGGAAAAGGAGAAGAAACATGTCTCGAACCAGTCGCAGGCGAACGGTGTCGGCCGCCGCCTGTTTTATACTAGCGGCCGGGCTGACCACGACCGTCTCCTCGCCCGCTCTGGCGGACCACCAGGTGTGGAACACGCACGGAAGCGATTACGCCGTAAGTAGTGCGGCCTACGATGAGCTGTGGGTCTGTGATCGCGAGGCCGACGACAACGCCTTTCGCATCGAGTACTTCCTTAGGTCGGGCGGCGGGACTCGGACTCTGCGCGACGCCAACGGAAGCGCGTCCGGTTGCGGTCACATCGATCTGGGATCGCAGCGCCTCGACCGATGGTGTCTGGCCGAGACAGGCGAACTGTGCGGCGGAGCCGATTACGTCCGCCCGACCGTTTCCCGCCCGCACTGAGACAGATGAAGCGGTTCCAGCATTGCCCACTGCTCCGCGGTAAGAGAGATTCGTCTTATCATCGCTAAGGTCCACGAGGTCTCCGGTATCCAGGTTTCCCTTGGTTGGCCAACCACCTATCGGGGACCTCGCCCTCTAGTCGGTCCGACGTTCTGGTGAACGGAGGGGCCGTTGGTTGGTGTGTCAGAACCTCTATGCGGATGCCTGGACCGGGCAACGGCTACGACCAGCGGCTCTGGCGCACCGCGCCCTGTACCGGGCTTTCCCGGCCTAGCGCGGCCGCCGCTGGAAGGCACCCGAGATGCCTTCGCCCCGCCGAGGGTAATTCTTAGGCGGCCATGGTCCACGGCTGCCTACGCTCCCCCCATGTCAAACTCAAAACTACAGCGGATCAATTCCTTCCTGTCGGCCTTCGCCCGCCGCCAGGCCGCGCGCAGCGTCGACCTTCCGGGCGGGTTCGCCGTATACGACGACGCCTTCGCACATTCCCGCGCCAATAACCAGGTCATCATCGACACGGTCGTTGACTCCGAGGCGGTGCCCGCCATCGCGGAGGAGGCACTGGGGCATCTGCCTCACCGACTGATCTCCGTCCTTGACCACGAAGTCGGAATGGCGTGCGCACAGCCACTGATCCGGGATGGATACACCCACTCCACCTATCTGGTCATGCTGCATGCGGGCCCGGCACCGGCCAGCGGGTCTGCGGAGGAGTTGGACCTCGACGCGATACGTATCCCACTCACCCGGCGATGGCGGGGGCTCCTTCCAGACGTCGACGACGAGGTCATACGCCATCTCGTCGACCGACGCGAGGCTCGCCGCCGCGGGGCCGACATCGTTCACTTCCTCGGTGCCCGCACGGAGGAGGGCGAGGTCGCCTCATGGGCCGACCTCTATCTGGATCCGGCAACCGGCACAGCCCAGATCGAGGACCTGATCACTTCGGAGGCCCACCTCAGGCGCGGTTACGCCGATGCCGTCCTGACCACCGCCTTGCGCCTGGCCGCCGACAAGGACTGCGGTACCCGGTTCCTGACCGCTGATGCGGCGGACTGGCCACGACACTGGTACGAGCGCCGCGGCTTCTCCGTCGTCGGCCACTCTCACTGCTTCGAGCGGGGCTGATTGCCAGACACCGGGTGTCCGTTCTCATTGA
This sequence comes from Nonomuraea antimicrobica, assembly GCF_039536965.1. Taxonomy (NCBI): domain Bacteria; kingdom Bacillati; phylum Actinomycetota; class Actinomycetes; order Streptosporangiales; family Streptosporangiaceae; genus Nonomuraea; species Nonomuraea antimicrobica. Next base: position 46,749 of record NZ_BAAAZP010000027.1, read on the forward strand.
AGCCCGTCTGGTTGAGGGATGCTGACCTGGGCGGGATCGGTGAGTCCGCGAGCGGCCACGCAGCGGCGGCAGGCGGGGCGAATGTTCGTCACGGATCTGCGGCATGTGCTGCGTCCAGCCAGGGCCATCGTGGTGGTGTCGTCGACGGTGCGCAGATCCGGAAGGGCGTAGCGCAGAGCCTTGGCGGGCCAGCCGGCGAGCGCAACAAGAACGTCTTCGGACACGCTGCGCGGGTAGCGGTTCCGCTCGCCGGTCAGGTACTCGTTGCGGATGACCACGCACTACCGGGTCGTCGCGTAGCCGCTGGGCGGGCCTCGAGGAGGAGGCCCGCCCGCACCGTCATCGCTCGGTCAGTCGTACGAACGTCACCGAGTGCCCGGTCCGTCCCGGCGATGGGATCTCTGCCCTGGTCAGGCATCTGGCGGCCGCGCTGATGACGGCCTGCCAGCGTGGGATGCGTGGCGGTTCCGCCACGCATCCCGCACACTGTCGGTGTCGATCGGAACGATCGGAGTGCGGGCGCGGGCCGACGCGGTTCGGATCGTGAGCGAATGGGGGTGACTGTGACCGAAGGCGAGCTCGAACAAGGCTCAGCGAGGCACCCGGCGGTGACGGAGTGCGTTGTGGTCGAAGGTGAGCAGATGATCGCCTACGTCGTAGTCGGTGAGACGGACGGCAAGCGACACGCGGAGTTCCTGACGGAGCTGGTGCCGCGGCGGCGGTTACCCAAGGTCGTGGCGGTGGTGCCGGCGTTGCCACGTACGCCTGACGGCAAGATCGACATCGAAGCGCTGCCCTTGCCGGTGGAGGGGCAGCGGCCCGTGGGTGGCAAGGGCAGCCACGCAACGGGCGGGAGCGGTTCGGCGGTGATCGGGGGCACGCTGTTGTTCGGCTTTCTCGCCGCGGCGACCACCAACATGTTCTGGCCGTTCTCCACCGATCTGTCCGGCGTTCCACTGCCGTGGGCGGCGCTGTTCTTCGTGCTCTACCTTTGCGAGTGGGCCTCCTTCGGGCTGGGCGTGATGGTCCTGCTGTGGAGCCGCCCTGCGCTGGCCCGGCTGGGCCGCTCCGCGCCGCTGACCACGGCGGCCTGGCTGGCGCTCACCTGGCTGCTGGTGGCGTGGTGGCCGCAGGACAACTTCTACCGCCTGGCCGCCAAGACCGACTGGCCGCGGCAGGCCGCCCTGGTGTACGGGTTCAACATCACTCTCATGATTGCCGCAGTGGTGCTCGTCGTCTTCGTCGCCCGCCGACGGCGCTGACCACGCGTTCGGGGTCGGGCAGGGTGAACATGGCCCCGAGCGCCTCGTTGGCGGTGCGGATGGCCCGCTCCGCTTCGTCGAGCCCTTCGATCGTCTGGGCGGCGAGCGCGATCCCCAGGTAGGGAAAGGGGTCAAACGCGGCGGTCGGGATGGTGACCAGGAGGATCGTGCCGAGTTCCTGGCAATGCGCGGCCAGCCGAGTGACGTGCTCGCGCAACGCGGCCGACGGCAGCCGGGCACCCAGAGGCAGGCAGTCCAGGGTACGCACCACGTGGCCGGCACCGTGCAGGCGATCGAGCGCCGCCTGAATGGTGAAGGCCACGGCGGGACCGGTGAGCCGCAGGTTGATCTCGATGGGGACCAGCACGCCCGTCCGGTCGGCCACGAAATCAACGTCGTACCAGCCGCGGTAACCGCGGGAGGCCAGTGCCGCGCCCACGGCGGCACCGAATGCGGCCGCGGTCTGCACCTGTTCGGTGGGGAGTGTGCCGGGTCCGATTGTGACGCCCTGGTAGCGGGTGCCGTCGATCGTCATCGCACCCGTACCGACCGGGTGCACCTGCCCGTCGGCGGCGATGACAGCGTCGAACGTGGGGTTGGCGACAGGCTCGATGTACTCCTCCAGCAGCAGGCCGCGCACCCTGCGAGGCGCCGGGGGCGTAGCCACGACTCGGGTGCCCGCGCCGCCCACGCCGTACTCTTCTTTCAGCACATAGGGCATGGCCACCGCTTTTAGCTCCCGGCGTGAGGCGACCCGGCGCTGCGCCGCGATCCGGATCCGCGGATGGTCTGGAGCCAGCTCGCGGAATAGTTCGTGCGAGCCACGCTTGGACTCGAAGCGGCGGATACAGTCCAGCACGCCGGCAGGAGCGGGCCGGATCCGATCGAAGGCCGGCGTGCGGCCCCAGGGCAGTACCGCCACCTCGGGCGAGACGATCTCGGGCAGGCCGGCAAGGGCCGCCGCCCCCTGCCCCTCCGCCGCGAGCCCGCCACGCACCCTCACCTCGCCCCAGCCCAGCGTCGCGGCCAGGTGCCGGATCCACCACTGCTGGACGGGCAGCGGCAGCACGATGAGGGCGGGCCACGGACTCCCAAAAGCCGCCAGGCAGGAGTAGTGGTCACACACCGCCGGGATCCCGCCGAAGACGGCGTTGAACTCGGCGACATTGCCGACATGGACGGCTGGCAGCCCACCCGTCCAGGCCCTCACCCATGGCGGCTCGACGCTCACCCGATCAAGAGAGCCCATGGACAGCCCCTTCAGATGGCAGGACATTGCACGAGTCTGGGCAGGGGTTCAGACACGGGCACTTACGGAGCCGGAACCCGGGAAGAAAGGTCACGGCCGGCCGGTGATCGCACGGGTGCCGACGTCATCCGCCCATGTGTCGTCGTGCGGAAGGGTGGCCCACCGTTCGTCGGTCATGGTGATCGAGAGTCGGGCCGTCGGCCACTCGGCGGTGAGGATCTCGCGTATCCTGCGCGGTGGAAGATCGTCCAGATCGTGACCTGGTTCGTAGGTGACGGTGTAGTGCGCCACGTAGGAGTCGGCGACGCGGTCGATCAGGCGGAACGAATCCCCGATGTCGAGGCGTTCGGCGTCGGCGGCCAGTGCTGTGGCGAGCTCGGTGTTCGGCTGCCTGTCAGTGGCCAACCTGCCGTTCCCGCCCCACGCCAGCAATGAAAGTACGTCCGCTGACGCGCCCAGGTCCAGTTCCCGCCGGTCGGGTGCAATACGGAACGCGAGTTCGATGCGCCTGCCACTCGTATAGGCGCCGACGAATTCGGCCTTCACGTGGTCGAATACTCTTGCATAGGTGAGTTTGCCCCCGCGGCGGCTGGCCTTCGGAACAAGGCGCGCGATCGACGTGATCCTGGCGTTCCGGGTAACACCGAAGGTCCCGTCCAGATGCATCCACGCCAAGGTGGAGGCCGTCCCGTCGACGAGCGAGACATCCTCGGCCCCGTGAAGCTCCAACATGACGCGCACGGCCCGGCCGATCCAGTCCGCTGGGATGTGTGCTGGATCGTCGATCCTGTCCCGCGTCGTGTAGGCAGTCGGCGCGTACGCCGGCAGTTCAAGCAGCGCCGGACCCATCTGGAGCCAGTCTCCCCACACGACGCGTGGAACTGCGATAAACGAGTCTCCTGGATCGTCGATCGGAGCGTCGGTCCCGTCCGGCGTGATCGGTGCACACTCGGCCAGCTCGAACCACGTCTCGACCTCGGCATAGCTTTCCCATGTGTCGCCCTCACGGACATGGTCCAGCCACGCCCGGTGGGTCACCTCGATGTGGAGCACCGCGGATGGGAACCCGCCGCTGGTTGTCTGGTCAGCAACCCGAACCGACTCGACGAAACCGCGTGCGAACCGGTGCTGCCACTGCTCGTCGCACGCGTCGTCGAACGACACCTCCCTGGTGAATGGGCCTTGGCGATCAGGATGGTTGTCGGCGGCCTCCTCGAGGAGCCTGATCGCGAAATCCTCGCGCGCTGTAGCCGCTGGCTGATCATCGGCGACACGATTCTCAGGATGGCCATCGTGCCCCGACGCGCTATCACCGTGACATCGGAATTCCTACTCACAGCGGGAACGCTACTCGGGAAAGCCTGGGCAACTCGATGGGCACGGGCTGGCCGTGCCGCTCGCCGGTCTGCGTGGGCCGCCGTCGCCCGCCAGGCATCGGACGGCTGGCTTGCCGCGAACGTCGCTGCTGACCGTGGCGAATGCGCTCGCGTAGGGCGTGCCGTTGGTGGCGTTCGTTCCACAGGAGGCAGAGAATCGCGTCCATGAAGGCCGGAAACCGCGCAGCCGCGCCCTGGTTGTCTGCGGAGCGACTCGCCGCCGGTCAATACCTCTCGTTCACTTGGGCAGGGAGGGCTTAACCTGCAGAAACGGGATCAAGCGGAGATCAACTCGTACACCACTCCGCGGACGTGACCGCGCCACGGGGAACGGTTGCTGGAGCGTTCCGGTGGTTGCCTGCCGAGCGAGCCATGAAAGGGCCTGACATGTCCAACCACTTCACCGGCCTCAGCCTCGGGCCGCCCCTCGGAGACCAGCGTCTCGACCTGTGCGACCTTTACGCCTTCGCGGCACCCGGGGACCCGAGCAGGACCGTGATCATCCTCAACGCCAATCCCAACGCGGACGCCCTGCACCCCGACGCCGTATACCGCCTCAACATCGACAACGACGGCGACTACCTGACCAACGTCGCCTTCAGCTGGGTCTTCAGCCCACCGGCGTCCGACGGTTCCCAGACCTACAGCGTCTTCATGGCGACCGGCGCGGAATCCCGCAAGCCCGAAGCGGCCGGCACCAAGATCGTGTCGGACGCCGCCGTCTCTTTCAGCCCCCAGGCCAACGTGGTCACCAGCGGCGACTACAAGGTGGCCGCCGGTAGTCGCAGCGACGCCTTCTTCTTCGACTTCGACGGAATCACAAACCTGTTCGACACCAGCGGCAAGCGGAACTTCACCGCCCCCCATCTGGGCGGGAAATCCCCGTGGACCGGCATCGACTCCAACCTTACGGCCAACGTCTTCTCCATGGCCATCGAAGTGCCGACCGCCGAACTGGCACCCAACCCCGAACTGCACATCTGGGGCCGGTGCAGCCTCCGGCGCGACGGCGAACTCGTCCACGCCGACCGCGCCGGACACCCGTCCATGAGCAGCTTCTTCAACACCAACGACACGAAAGAGGACTACAACGCCAGCGAACCGGTCAACGACCGGGACAAATGGACCGACCAGTTCGTCCACCTGCTGGGCCACACCGGCGGCTACTCACGCGAGGAGGCGATCACCGCGCTCGACGAGCACGGGCTCCTGCCGGACGTGCTTCACTTCGACCCGTCCAAGCCGGCCGCCTACCCCAATGGCCGGACCTTCACTGAAGACGTCATCAACATCCGCGTCGCGTTCCTCACCAAGAACGAGGCCCCGCCGACCGGCCTGAAGCCGCACACCGACACCCTGGACCGGTTCCCATATCTCGGCGACCCGCACCCGGCGACCACCTCCTGACGGATCCCTCACCCCCGTGCTGCTCGTGTGACTCAACAAATCGACGCCACCTGTACGCCAGGACCCGTCAGCACACGCTGGGGTCCCGGTAGTAATGGCGCCGGATCCACCAGATATGCCTCTGACCTGCGCTTATGTGGAGGTTTCTGGCTGGTGGCCAAACCTGAGCCCTGCCTATCAATGCAGGCCAGAGGCATATCTGTTGGATTTGGGCCGAAGCTACGGGGACTCCCAGGCGGCGGCCAGCGCCTGGCCGGCCGCCCTGCACACGGCGCTGGTGCGCTGGGCCGAAGACGACGGGCGGACCGATCTGCCCCACCTGATCGGCAGAGCGCTCGCGGCCGGATTCGGCGACACGCAAGCAGCCTTGGCCCCTCAACCCCTGAGGGGCTTGCGGCGGGGACCTCTCAGCGGGTCAGTTTCAGCAGGTAACTGATGTCCCGGTCGAAGGTGATCTCGCGCTGGATCGTGGCCGGCCGCCCTCCCGCAACGACCCGCTAATTGACCAGCGCCTGGTAGACGAGCTGGCGGAGATGGCCGAAGATGGGCACAACGCTGGATGGGATGCACTGGGACAGGAAGGTCACAGTGAGCTCCTCCGCCGGGTCCACCCAGAACGCCGTGCCCGCCGCTCCGCCCCAGCTGTATTCACCGTCCGAGCCCAGGTCCTTCTGTTTGACGGCATCCTGGACGACTGCGAAGCCGAGCCCGAACCCCGTGCCGCTGTTGGAGGTCTCGGAGAATACCCGCCGGCCGGACTCCTCCAGGTCGGCGCCACCGGGAAGGTGGTTGCGCGTCATGTAGGCGACGGTGCGCGGGCCGAGAACACGAGCCCCGTCGAGTTCTCCGCCGCGCAGCAGCATCTGCGTGAAGCGGTGGTAGTCGCCCGCGGCGGAGATCAGCCCGTGGCCGCCCGACTTCGGTTCGGGCGCAGTGCGCCCCGCCTGGGCGAGATGCTGCAGGGCCGAGTGCCGCAGAGGGTGCAGGGTCCAGCCCTGCCGGTGCCGGTCGAGTTCGGCGGAGGCGGCCTTGAACAGCTACGCAGCGCGCGAGGTCACATGGTCGATCTTGGTACGGTCTGAGTCCTCGTACACCGTCGATGGGCGGGGCGCGCCGGACACGTCCGGCGATCTGCTGGGGCAGTCGTCGTTTCGCGGGTGTCGTGGAGCTGTTGGGTGGGCGACCGTCCGCTGACCACTGTCCCGAGCAGTTCGAGTGAGCGCTACACCGGTGGTCGTGATGGTGCGGGTGCGGCCTGCAGGTAGGCCAGGACCGCCATGACGCGCCGGTTGTGGTCGTCGGACGGAGAAAGGCCGAGCTTGGCGAAGATGTTGTTCGTGTGCTTGCCGATCGCCTTGTCGGTGACCTGGAAGCGGGCGGCGATGGCCAGATTGGACATTCCCTCCGCCATGAGCGTGAGCACCTCACGCTCCCGGAGGGTCAGGGCGGCCAGCGGCTCGTCGCGGCTGTGGCGGGTCAGCAGTTGGGAGACCACCTCCGGGTCCATCGCGGTGCCGCCTTCGGCGACCTGGCGTACCGCGTCGACGAACCGGTCGACATCGCCCACCCGGTCCTTCAGCAGGTAGCCCACTCCGCCGGAGCGGTCGGATAACAGTTCCCTGGCGTAGAGCTGCTCCACGTACTGCGAAAGGATCAGCACCGGCAGCCCCGGAGCCGCGGTCGGACAGCACCGGGGGATGGATGCCGCGCACCAGGTCACGCAGGTCCGTCAGGGCCTGGCCGGCGACCTGCCGCGCCTCGTCGATCAGGCGTACCATCTCGTCCGGGTCACGGGAGCCGCGGGCCAGCCCCAGGTGCATGCGGACGGCGATCAGCTTGGCCTGCGCGCCGTCATGCAGGTCGCGTTCGATGCGCCGCAACTCGGCCGCGCGCGCGTCGACCACCGCGGCCCGCGACGCGGTCAGCGCCCGGATCCGCGTGTCCGTCGCGGTGCCGCCATCCAGCAGCCGTCGCGCCAGTCGTGCCTGCCCGATGCGGAACAGGGGGATGGCCATGAGGGCGACCGCCGCGATGGCCACGATGGACAAGCTGAGCGCGAATGTGTTCAGCGTGCTCGTCTCCACCGGCCGCAGCCGGAACCAGACGTAGTCCAGGGCGGCCAGCATCGCCCCCATCGCCGCCACCGGGGCTGGGCCGGTGACGAGGTGCACGGCCAGCCAACCCAGTTCACGCCGCGTGCCGCGCCGTCGCGGTTCCGGTGCCAGAGTGGCCCGCCATGGCTGGTCGGTTTCGCGCCGGTGGCTCCCCGCGGTGCCGTCCTCGCCGAGTACCCGGCCCGCCCAGCGGCGCTGGTGGGCGGCCAGGCGGTGGACGAGAACGAGCCCGAGGCCGAGCGGCGCCCGCCCGAGACCGGCCACCGGCACGAGGGCGCCGCTCACCAGCACCAGAGCGAGCACCACCAGCGCCGCAAGGCCGGTGACCGCGTTCAGCGCCAGCGCCGCCAGGCCGCTCACTCCGTTCCGCGCGTACCCCGCCAGAGCATTGACGGCCTGCCGCGCCGGCCCGCCGAACGCGGGTCGTATCCCCATCACAGGTGCAGTCTGCCCTGCGGGCGAGGAGAAGGCGGTGGGGCTGGCCCCACCCCTTGGGGTGGCGATTTCCCACCCCGGCCGGTGGGCCGACGCCCATGGAGGCCGGAGCCCCGGACCGCGAGGCTGGTCCCGCCGATCGGATCGAGCTGATCGGCCTGACCTGGTGGACAAGGGTGAGACGTGATCGAAGTGAAAGGGCTGAGCATGCGGTACGGGCGCACGCTCGCCGTGGACGACCTGACCTTCACCGTCAAACCGGGACTGGTGACCGGATTCCTGGGGCCGAACGGTGCCGGCAAGTCCACGACCATGCGGGTCGTACTCGGGCTGGAGATCCCAACTGCGGGTGAGGCGCTGGTGGACGGGCGCCCGTACGCGTCGCTGCGCCGGCCCATGCGCACGATGGGGGCGCTGCTGGACGCCGGGGCGGTGCACGGCGGGCGTACGGCCCGCGACCATCTCGGCTGCCTGGCACGTAGCAACGGCATCGGCTCGAAGCGGGTGGCCGTCGTGCTCGATCAGGTCGGCTTGACCGACGTGGCGGGCCGGCGGATCGGCGGGTTCTCCCTGGGCATGAAGCAGCGCCTCGGCATCGCGGGCGCGCTGCTCGGCGACCCGGCGGCGCTCATGTTCGACGAGCCGCTCAACGGCCTGGACCCGGAGGGTATCCGCTGGATCCGCGACCTGCTGGGCTCGCTGGCGGCCGAGGGCCGCACTGTTCTGCTGTCCAGCCATCTGATGAACGAGTTGGCCCTCCCCGCCGACCATGTCGTCGTCATCGGGCGCGGCCGGCTGATCGCCGATACGACGACGGACGCGCTCGCCGCCCGGTTCCAGCGCGACGTGCTGGTCCGCACGGCGCGCCCGGACCGGCTGACGCAGACCCTGCGCGCGCACGGCGCGAGCGTGACCGCCGATGCCCCGGCGCCCGGCGGCCTGACGGTGCGGGGCATGGACGCGATCGAAATCGGCGAGCTGGCCCTGCGGGCGGGCATCGCGCTGCGGGAGCTGACGCCGCGCAGCGCCTCGCTGGAGGAGGCGTTCATGGAGCTGACCGAGGACAGCGTCCAGTACGGCGCCCGGCCCGCCATCACCGCGACCGTCTCGGAGGTGACCCGATGAGGGACGTGATCGCCTCAGAGTGGTACAAGCTTCGCTCGCTCCGCTTCAACGTCTACCTACTGGCCGTCTCGGTTCTCGCCGTGCTGGTCTGCGCCGGGGTGGCGTACCTGGTGGGCCGGGGGTTCGACGGCCAGACGTTCGAGGAGCGGCTGAGCTTCGCCGGCAACGGTGCCGGGCTGGGCACCGGGCTGCCGGTCGCCTACTTTGTGCTGGGCACGCTGGGCGCGCTCTCGATTACCTCCGAGTACGCCACAGGGATGATTCGCACGAGCCTGGCGGCGGTGCCGCGGCGGCAGGTGTTCCTGTTCGCCAAGATCCCCGGGTTGGCCGCGGTCACCCTGGTCGTCGGCCAGGTGCTGGCGTTCGCCATGCATCTGGCCGCCCAGGCCGTCCTCGGCGACCGCGCCGGTCAGATGCTGCTTGACGGGAGCACCCTTGGCACCCCGCTGTCGGAGCCGGGCGTGTTCGCCACGGTGGTCGTCGCGGGGCTGTCCATGACGGCCGCGGCGCTGATCGGGCTCGGTGTGGGCGCGGCGATCCGGTCCACCCCCGGCAGCCTGGTCGCGCTCGTCATGTTCTTCCTGGTGATCCCGATCGTCGCCCAGGCGCTGCCGTCGCCGCTGCGTTCGCAGGTGGGCTCGTACATGATGGAGAATCTGCCGTCGCAGATCGCCGGGGTGGGCGGCGGCCTGCTGCCTTCGGGGGCGGCAGCCGTGCTGCTCGTCGTCTACGTCGCCGCCGCGCTGACGGCGGGCGCCACGGTGACCGCGCTGAAGGGGCACCTCAAGGTGCTGGCCGTTGGAGCGGCCGAGACGCTCCTGACCGCTCTGGTGGCGGTGCCCACCGCCGCAGACTCGGCCGGCTCCGGTCCGTCTTGGCCGGTCTGGGGGCCGTGTACCGACAAGGACGCCCCAAAGGACATGCGCTGTGCCTCCGTCCAGGTGCCCCTCGTTTGGACGGAGCCCGCGGGACGGAAGATCTCCGTGCCCGTCGCGGTGCTTCCCGCCTCCGGCGTGGCACGCCGGATCGGCACGGTGTTCTCCATCCCCGGCGGCCCTGGTGTGTCGGGCATCGATGAGCTGAAGCAGTTCCACGGGAGGTTCGCCAAGCTGCGTGACCGCTTCGACGTGGTCACCTTCGCTCCGCGCAACACCGTCAAGCCCGGCGGGGTGCTGCCGTACGAGTGCCTGGCCACCGGCCCTTACATCACCCTGCCGGACACCCGTGCCGAGTACGCCGCACTCGCCCGGACCAACCACGAACACGCGCAGCGGTGCCGGTCGGCAGACCCGGAGTTCTTCGACCACATGGACTCGGCCTCCGTCGCCCGCGACATCGAGGCCGTCCGCACCGCCCTGGGCGAGCAGCGGCTGAGCTTCCTCGCCACCTCCTACGGCGGACATCCCGCGGTGGCCTACGCCCGCCTGTTCCCCTCCCGCATCCGCGCCATGGTCATGGACGGCACCGTCAGCCATGTCGAGGGGGCAACGGCCAGGGAGCCCTCCGCGTATCTGAAGGAGGAGAAGCAGTTGGCGCGGTTCGCCGCCTGGTGCCGTTCGGCCACGGCCTGCGCCCTGCACGGCCAGGACGCCGGCGAGGTGTGGCGCCGGCTGGTGACCGCCGCCGACCGCTCACCCGTGCCGGTGCACAACGACCCGGCCGGGGCCGCCTACACCGGGTTCGACCTGAAGGTGGCCGCCGCCCCCAGCTTCACCTCGCCCGGCCCGGAACCGGACGTCCCGCGCTGGGTCGAGCTGGCCGAGGCGATCAAGAAGGCCGCCGAGGGCGACGCCTCCGGGTTCGCCGAGTACGTCCGGCGAGCCACGGGCAGCCCCAAGCTCCCCTCGCTCGCCGGGCAGAACATGACCCACTGCCTCGACGGCCGCGGGTACGAGAGCTACGAGGCCTACCGCACCGCACTGCGCAGGGCGCAAGAGCTGTCGCCGAACTTCGCGGGGCAGCGGGCGTGGTGGCCGCTGGGCTGCGCCGGCTGGCCCGCTCCCGTCACCAACCCGCCGGCGCCGCTGCCCACCAGTGGCCTGGTGCCCTTCCTCGGAATCGGCAGTTGGACCGACCACGATGAGGTCGCCAACATCATCCGCCGCGTGCCGGGCTCCTCGAGCGTCCAGTACGACGGACACGGCCACGCGCTCTACATCTACGGCAAGGGCGGCTGCGTCACCGCTTACGTCAACCGCTACTTCACCAGCTTGCGGCTCCCGCCCCCGGGCACCACCTGCCAGGCCACCGGATGACGACCGGCCGTACGGCCTGGTTTCGCCACCCAGGTGGACGCTGCTTTGGTCGATGCCAAGCTCTTCGCGAAGCTCGCGGTGCAGTGCGGTGATGTGGTCCTCGTCGTGGTCGAGGGAGCCGCCCGGGGTGGCCCAGAAGCCGCCGTTTTCCGCATAGCGCAGCAGTAGCACTCGCTGGCGCCCCACCCAGCGGAGAGCGATGTGCGTGCGGCCTCAGATAGGTACGGTCAGTGCGTGGACTCATGCGCTGAGCGGATCGCCTTGTTCCTCGCCGTACGGGACGTGCCGTACGCCACGGACGGCGCCCATGACGCGGAGACGCTGATGGTCGTTGGGCGGGGCGACTGCTTGGCCAAATCGGCCTATCTGATCGGGGCCTTGCGGGCGCTTGGTTACCCGGCCCGGCGGGTCCGATGGCTGTATCACCTGCCCGACCGGCCGGCAGAGGTGCGGTTGCTGCCGTCGCGGGAGGACGTGCATTCGGCTGCCGAGGCACTGATCGATGGCCGGTGGACGCTGGTGGATGCCACCCACGATCCGCCCCTGGCCGCCGCGGGGCTGGCCGTGGCCGAGTGGGACGGCATCACCGACACGGTCCCGGCCTACGAGCCGCGCGGGCCGCTGTGGAGACCGGGGGACGGCCCCGAACCGGTGCCGAATGCCGGCGTCCCCGAATCGCGCGTCGACGGGGGCCGCAGCTATCAGGCAGCATTCAACCGCTGGTTGCGCGACATCCGCGCCGCTGCATCGAACACGTCCCGGCACAGGGCGGCTGATGTCTGACGCCTCGCCGCTCTATGACGATGCCGCCTTTGCCGGCCACACCTACCTGGTCATCGACTTTGAGGGGTTGACCCCTGCCGGGCGTCCGGCGGTTCCGGTGGAGGTGGCGGTCCTCGCCCTCACCGTTACGGTCGACGGCTTGTCGGAGCTGTGGGGCTTTGAGTCGCTGATCGCACCGCCTGCCGAGGTGCCCGTCACCTCTTTCGACGTGCGCATGACGGGTATCACCAAGGGGATGCTGGCCACGGCTGCCGGACCCGAGCAGGTCATGGCCGACCTCGACCGCCTGCTTACGGCCCCGCCGTACCGGCTGGTCGCCCACCACGCGCCCACCGAGGCAGGACTCATCGCCCACCAGCGGGCCCACTGCCCTGTCTTGGCTGCTGTCCCGTTGCTGGACACCGTACGGCTGGCCCGTGTGCTGTACCCGGAGCTGTTATCGCACCGATTGGATGACCTGGTGAGGTATCTGCGCATCGAGCCGCCTGTGCGCCGTCATCGGGCGATGCCGGACGTGCGGGCCACGGCGCGGGTCTTCGAGCGCCTGGTGGCCGGGGGCGGGCGGACGGGCCGCTGGCGGACGCTTTTCGATCTTGACCGCGTTGGGGGCCTGGCGCCGAAACGTCTGGCATCACCGGATGGAGTACAGGCCGGACTGTTCTGAGGCCACAGCACGAGGTAGGCGATGGCGGCCTCCATGGTCCGGGGAGCTTCATATCGCCGATGTCGATCCCATCGCCAGTCTCACCGCTGCCGACGTTCAGCATGCCCGCTCGTGAGGTGCCACCAGAATCTCCCCGGTGACCTGCGGGGACGCTTCAAACATCGCGTCCGGCCGTGCCCGTTGTAGTGGATCAGATGCTCCTGGAGCACGAAGGCAGCCGGACGATAACCGAGATCGGTCAGAACCTTGTCCAGGCGGCGCGTGAGCGGGCGTGCTGAGCAGGTCGATGTCGCTGAGTGGCGTTCGCCGGTCTCGCCGTACAGCGCGGACTCCCGGCCTCTCGCACCCAGCGGACGGATAGCTGCCCGGTCCGGATCCGGTACGCGTCGAGCACCGCCATGGAGGTCCCGAGCGCTGCGAGTGCCCACATGTATCCGGACAACTGCTTCTCCCCTGGCGGCTGAGCGGAGACCCAGTGTGTCACCGCCAATCAAAAGGCTCAAAAGCCTTATGGCCGTTTGTGCCGCCTCTACCGTGGGCGAAAGCAACGACCATGTAGAGGGATTTATGGGGGTGGTCTTGTGACAGTCTCAACGATCGTGGCGGCCGGCCTGGTGATCGCAGTTGTGTGCATCGTCGTGGGCGCGCTCGCGTCCCTGCTACGCGGCCGGCCCTCCACGCGGAGGGGCTCCGGCAATCCGGGTATCCCGTTCATCAGCAGTTGGGGGATGTCCGGCAACAACGGCAGCTGCGACAACGGCGGCTACTCAGGGGACTCCGGCGGAGGTTTCTCGGGAGGCGACTCCGGTGGAGGCGGATGCGGGTGACGCCCAGCGCGATACGTCGACGCTGACAAGGCCCAAGATAAGGATTCGCCGGAGCCGCAGAGCGTGGGGGGAGCAAGCTCGCTGACTTCCACCTCTCGGTCGCGTGTGGGTGCCAAGAACTCGGCCACCTCAGGAGTGCGCGAGTTCAGTCCGTGATGCGCGAGGGCCGAACGTAGAAGTTCGCCCCCTCGAAGTCGCTCGGGAAGTGCGGCTCGTCAGGGCGGAACGCGTACAGCTGCGTCTCGCCGGCGTGCAGGACCCAGAAGTCCGTCGGGCCGAGCCGCCATCGCCACGCCCCCGACCCAAGGATCGCGCGTTTCCGGTGAGCCAGGGTGAGGAACGAACCCTGGATCGTCGATCGCCCCAAGCACGTAGTGTGGCCGGCCACGCCGTGGCGATCGTAAGGGCTGCATTCGAAGACGCAGCTAACGGCACTCATCGCCATCCCCGTTGACTCCCTGCTGTTCCCCCTTGTTCCCCACCCCATCGGGCACGAGACGGGCACGCGAAGAGGCTGTTTGGAGAGCCGAGGGCGGAACACGACTGTGCAAGTATCACCGCATGGTAGATGCCCGTTCCTCATTGCGGCTGATCGGCTACTGGTGGAGCCACGACGCTCCAGAATGGCCTCGGCCGCAGGACTGGAGCGATCCTTACTGGAGTCTCGAAGAGCGTGACCTGGTCGCTCTGTACCTTGAGAGCGGTCAGCACATGCCCTACGCCACGGCTGGCCTCTCGCTATGCCGGCTCTGTGACAAGCCCAACGGCAGCCTGGAGTTCACAGATGGCGTGTTCCTGTGGCCGCAGGGGTTGGCCCACTACGTACGGGAGCATTCGGTACGTCTTCCGGACGAGATCATCAAACGAGCCCAGCAGTGGGCTGAGCCGATGAACTGGGAGGTGGATCTGACGTGGTGGAGGGAGCAGAAGGCGCGCGGGTAACGGGAATCGTACCCGCGCCGTCAGCTTAGGACCGTAGGCGTCAAATCTGGATAGGCGGCGTCTTTTCTGCTGCAGAGGGGTCCGGACAGGTGGAACGCGAGGAAAAAACATGAGCCAGTATTTCCAGGTAGGCGATCAAGTTCTTTGGAACCCCTCGAACGGGGTTGCTGGCCTGTTCATGCGATCAGCGGAGGCGCTTGCCCCCGAGGCGGGATTGCCGACGGGACTCGGCCCTATGGAGAGCGACGAATGTGAGGTCGACTTGGCCGTCTTCGCCGCCTTCGTGAGTGCACTCATCGAGCGCTACGAGCGTTCGAACCATCCAATCCTGCACTCACTCATGGAGGGCTTCATAGCGACGGCCCTAGTGCTCGTCGAGCGCGGCGGAGCGGAACTTCCCGTGCCTGACGTGAACGATGCCGGCTGGAGGGATGTGCAGGTGAACGGGTATTCCGCACGGCCGCCAGGTGGCCAGGTACGTGATGTTGAGCGATGGGCGGCCCTTTCGGGGCAGCACGCTCGGGCAATGCCACAGTGAGGTTCCTACGACACCTGACCTCATGATCCATGGAAGGGCGCAGGCGCGGAGTACGCCCAGGGATTAGGTTGCTGGCTGGAGTTGGATGAGGATCATCCAGTTGTCCTCGGGGCCCGAACCCGGAACCTACGGATTAAAAGTCGCGAGCTTTTACGTCGCAAACCATCTTAGCGTATTCAATTGTGTCGCTCTGCCGGGTTATGCTGCCCCGGAAATACCCAAGCCTGTCGGCCCATGTCTACGCGTTTCGCTGGCCGAAGAGCACGTGGCGAGCACGGAACACCGGGTCGGCGGCCGATCGCTGTTCCTTTGATGGCCTCTTGACCGTTCGGAATATCCCGGTTCGATATCGATGAGTCGAGAACGGGATCGCGGATGGGTGCTGTCGACGTTGGTATCGGTCAGAGCATCTCCTGTTGGCCGGTGAGCGAGATGGGAATCCCCGGAAGAATATGGGTCAGCTCTGGTCGGTTTTTGCTCTGCCGACGATGGCTGACAGGTGGCCGCGGTAAGTAGCGCCGAGCCTGGTCACCTCGCCGACGAACGTCCCTCGGCCTTCAGCCATCTGGCTGACCCAGTTCTCGGGAAGCAACACTCGTTCGCCGACCTTGAGGGGTGGGTGTCCACGCCACCGATAGGCGTACTTGCCGACCTCGACCACCTGGTCGCCGTTGATCTCGTAGTAGCGCTGGGCGTTGTCGAGATGCTGCTCCAGTTCGGTGACACGCCGCTGTAGTCGCTCGATCTCCTGCCGGGCCATCGAGCGTCCGCTGTCATACCCGCCGGAGTGCCCCTCCCGCCAGCCGCGCCGGTACGCCTCGGACAGGGCCCGTTCGTGGTCGGTGATGTGAATACCGCACGCCACGTCGGATCCGTGGACGCGTTGTTTGCACGGGCTGCCCGAACGGGTCGGGCGCCCGCACAGTCGGACTTCGAACGTTCGCTCGCTCATCGCCCACCCACTTGTTCCATAGATGAACCGACAGCACCACAGATTCCCGTTTCCCTTTACGGGCCGGGTCGTTCCCATGTGCCGTTGGCGGAGATCCGGTTCAACGGCTATCACATAGGTCGCCTTCATATCAGCGAATTGATCGATCTCGTAGTTGTTCCGGTCAGGTGGATGTTCACTCGCGATGACGGCCGGCCGATACGCCCGGACTACCTGACCTACCGGTTCTGGCACCTGGTGACAGCCAGCGGACTTGTGCGGTGCCAAAACGCGGATACTGTTGCTGAGTTGGGCGTTTACCGGGCTTTCAGGCGGCTCGGTGGTGCTCGCTGATCAGTCCAGTGGCGGTCCTTCGTCGGTGGATTCGGGAGGCCATGTCGATTGCCTCGCTGGGATCGTAGAACGGCGGGCGAAGCGAACGGCCCTGATGCGGGCGATGATGGTAGAAATGGCGTTCGTACTCGGCCAGGACCTTATGCAGGTGCCGCTCACCATAGATGAGCAGGTGATCGAGGCACTCTCGGCGTAGCGTTCCCACGAACCGCTCGGCGAACGCGTTCGCCTGTGGTGACCGGACGGGCGTCTTGATGGCCCGTACACCATTGGTGGCGAGCACCTCATCAAAGGAGCGGGAGAACCTGCCGTCACGGTCCCGGATGAGAAACCTGAACGCGCCGGCGCGTTCTCCCAGGTCTATCGGCAGGTTCCGGGCCTGCTGGATGGTCCATGCCCGGTCGGGTTGGGGGTGAGACCCCCTCCTCCATCAGCCCACCGACGTCCTGGACTGACTCACAGGCAACGTCAGCGCGACGGAGATGCCTCCTTCCGGTCTGGGGTGGGTGGTGACGGTGCCGTGGTGCATCGCGGCGATCGACGCGACGATGGCCAGTCCGAGCCCGAAGCCGTCGTTGGTGGTGCGGTGATTCAGACGGTGGAACGGTTGGAACAGGCCGTCAATGGCGTCGGGCGCGATGATCGGGCCGGTGTTGGCCACGACAACGGTGGCGCGTTCGCTCATTGTGGAGGTGGTGACCCAGACGTCGCCGCCAGGATGGTTGTGGCGCACGGCGTTGTCGACGAGGTTCGCGACGAGGCGTTCCAGGAGTACGGGATCGCCTGATGTGACAGCGGGTTGCAGCGACGCGTGTGGCCGCCGGTCGATCAGATCGACAGCGTCCAGCACGTCCTCGGCGACAGTGGCCAGGTCGACGTCCTCGGCGACGGTCAGCCCGCGCTCGTTGCGGGCCAGCGTGAGAAGGGCCTCGACGAGTGCTTCGGCGTGGTCGACGGCGTCGCGGATGTCGTGGGCCATGCCACGCAGCTCGCCATGGGTGGGCGCGGGCTTGGCGAGTACGACGTCCATGGTGGCGCGCATGAGGGTGAGTGGGGTGCGCAGCTCGTGGCTGGCATTGGCGATGAACCGCTGCTGGCTCTCGAACGTAGTCTGCAGCCGGCCGAGCATGTGGTCGAATGTGTCGGCCAGTTCCCGCAGCTCGTCGCGAGGACCGGTCAACGCCACCCGTGCGGACAAGTTGTCTTCGGTGGCTGCGCGGGCGGCCGCGGCGATCTGGTGCACCGGCCGTAACACCCGCCCGGCGACGATCCAGCCGGCCAAGGCCGCGAGGGCCACCACTGCGGCCAGCGTGGTCGCCGAGTACTGCACCAAATGGGAGAGTGTCGCGTCGCGTTGGTCTTGCGCGCCCCAGATCCGGTAGGCCACCGAGCATTTGTCTCGTAGGCTCGGGTCGGTGTCCTTGGTGGCGAGGGCCTGCCGGCAGATTGGCTCAAACGCCTGCCGATCCGATACGTGAAACGACGACGTGTCTACTCCGCCATTCGGCATCTGGATCGACGAGGATTCCACCGTGGGCAGGGCCGCGACGAGGGCGTAGCTCATGACCACGAGGATGGCTCCGCCGGCGGCGAACAGGCCGGTGTACAGCAACGTCAGGCGTACCCGGATGGTCAGCTTCGGCTTTGTCACATCCGGTACCCCTTGCCCACGACGGTCTCGATCAGCGGCGGCGGACCGAGCTTACGGCGCAGCCGCGTCATCGTGACCGCGACGATGTTGCTGAACGGGTCGGCGTGGGCGTCCCACACATGTTCGAGCAACTCTTCGGCGCTGACCACGGCGCCATCGGCGCCCGCGAGCATTTCCAGTACTCCGAACTCCTTGCGGGTCAGCGACAGCGCGCACCCGCCGCGGCTGGCCCGGTGCCGGGCACGGTCGACGGTGAGGTCTCCGCAGCGCACGATCGGTGGTGCAGACGCGGCGCGCCGGCCCAGCGCGCGTACCCGCGCCACCAACTCATGGAAGGCGAACGGCTTACCGAGGTAGTCGTCGGCGCCCAATTCCAGGCCGTCGACGCGGTCATCGACGTCGGCGGCGGCAGTAAGCATGAGAATCCGAGGCCCGTCCGCGGCGGCGGACAGAACGCGGCACACCTGATCGCCGTGCACCGCGGGCAGATCCCGATCGAGCACCATCACGTCATACGCGGTGTGGCCGGCCTCGGCGAGCGCGGCCGCGCCGTCGTGCACGACGTCCACCGCCATCCCGGCATCGCGTAACCCTTCGGCGATCCGGCCGGCCAGTTTCACGTGATCCTCGACGACCAGTACTCGCATGACGCCATTGTCCGCCCCAGGGCATGACATCGGGGTGACATCTGGCGTAGCGCTGGTGTCACCGTCCTGTGCGTACACCTCATGCCATGGGACGAAATGTCATGGGACGAATCCTCGTAGTACCGAGCCTGTTGGTCGCGCTCGTTGCGGCGGCGGCGTGTACCGAGGCGTCGGGCGGCGGGTCATCCGCCAGCGGCGGCGGCTCACCCAGCGCCGCGGGGTCATTTCAGCGCTTTGCCGCGTGCATGCGCGAGCATGGCCAGAACGTACCCGATCCTGATCCGAACTCTGGCGACGTGGCGTTGACGCCACCGGCCGGTGCCGATCGCCGCGCGTGGGAGACGGCCATGCGGGCGTGTCAGCAGTTCCTGCCCAACGGTGGGGCACCGGACGACGTGGACCCGCAGGAGTTGGAGGGCTTGCGTGCGTACGCCGCATGCATGCGCGAGCACGGCGTCGAGGTGACCGATCCTGACCCGGTCACCGGCAAGAGCCAGTTCGGGGGCCGGTTCGCCGGTGCCGGCAAGGATCAGATCCTCAACGACCCGATCTACAAGGCGGCGGACGCGGCCTGCAAGGACAAGCTGAGGAGCGGTGGGGCGCCCTCGAAGGGGGGAGGCAAGTGAGCCGGCTGAGCATTGCTGCGGTCGCAGGCTCGGCCGTCCTCGTGGCTGCGGCGGTCGTCGCGGCCTCGGCCGGGTTCGGCGGCACCGAACCGGACACGTCATCACAAGCGACCGATCCGACGCCGGCGACCACCCCGGTCACCCGGACCACCTTGACGCAGACCCAGCAGGTGAACGGCACACTCGACTACGGCACAGCCGTACGCGTTTCCGCGCGCGGCAACGGGACGATCACCTGGCTGCCGGCGCTGGGCGCGATGGTCCGCCGTGGTCAGGCGATGTATCGGATCGACAGCCGGCCAGTGTCGCTGTTCTACGGCCGGCGCCCGTTCTACCGGACACTGAGCTGGGGCAACTCCGGTGCGGATGTCAAGGAGGTCGAGCAGAACCTGGCCGCCCTCGGCTACACCGGGTTCACCGTCGACACCAACTACACCGCGGCGACGGCGACCGCCGTGCGCAAGTGGCAGAAAGACCACTCGTACCTCCAGACTGGTGTCTTCGACCCGGCCACGGTGGTGCTCGCTCCCGCCGCGGTGCGGGTTGCCTCACTGGCCGTACAGCTCGGAGACCCGGCAGGTGGCCAGGTACTCAGCTACACCGGTACCACCCGGGTGGTGCGGATCCCCCTCGACGTCGCCCTCCAGAGCCTGGCCAAGAAGGGCAGCGCCGCCACCATCACACTCCCGGATGGCAAGACTGTGGCCGGTACCGTCGCCAAGGTGAGGACGGTGGCCGTCGCGGGCCGCCTGGCCGAGGATCCCGCCACGATCGAGGTGACGGTCAGCATCGCCGACCAGTCCGGACTCGGCACTCTCGACCAGGCACCGGTCGCGGTCACCCTGGTCGCGGCGAGCGCGCGTGATGTGCTCACCGTGCCGGTCGCGGCGCTCGTCGCGCTCGCCGACGGCGGCACCGCCGTGCAGGTGGCGACCGGTTCGACCAGCCGCTACATGACCGTGAAGCTTGGCATGTTCGCCAACGGGCGGGTGCAGATCTCCGGCCACGGTATCGCCGAGGGCACCCTCGTAGGGGTCCCATCGTGATCACACTTGATCGGGTCAGCAAGACCTACCCAGGGGGCGTCACGGCGATGCGCGACGTGTCACTGACCATCGAACCTGGTGAGCTGGTTGGCATCGTCGGGCCCTCCGGTTCAGGAAAGTCGACGATACTGCACCTCATGGGGGCGCTGGACCTGCCCACCAGCGGGTCGGTGACAGTCGGCGGCCGCGAGCTGTCACGCCTGTCCGACCGGCAGCTGTCCGCCCTGCGCGGGCGCAGCATCGGCTTCGTCTTCCAGCAGTTCCACCTCGCTGCCGGGGTGCCGGCAGTCGACATCGTGGCCGATGGCCTGCTATACGCAGGTGTCGGGTTGCGGGAACGGCGCTGTCGTGCCACGCAAGCCCTGCGCCGCGTGGGGCTCGGCCATCGGCTGACCCACCGGCCGCATCAACTCTCCGGCGGCGAACGGCAGCGGGTGGCCATCGCTCGTGCGGTCGTCGGTGAGCCGGCCCTGGTGCTGGCCGACGAGCCGACCGGAAACCTCGACTCCGAGGCCGGCGCACATGTGCTGAAGCTGCTGCGCGAGTTGCACGCTGCCGGCACAACGGTCGTGGTCATCACCCACGACCGCGACATTGCCTCCAGCCTGCCCCGCCGGGTCGCGATCCGCGATGGGCAGGTGACCCAGTGACCGCCTCCTCCAGGCTGTTGCCTCGCGACGTCGCCCGGGTCGGCGCCGCCGGGCTGCGAACCCGCCCGCAGCGGGCGGTGCTCGCCGCACTCGGCATCGCGATCGGCATCGCCGCCATGGTCTGTGTCGTGGGCATCGCCAGCTCCAGTCGCGAACACCTCGACCAGCGACTCGCCCGGCTCGGCACCAACCTGTTGAAAGTCACCCCGGGTGAGACCGTCGTCGGTGACGAAGCACATCTGACCACCGATTCGGTCGACATGGTCGGCCGGATCCCCACGGTCGTGTCGGTGACCGCAACCGGCAGGACCGACACCCACGTGTACCGCAACCAGTACATCCCGCCCGCCGAGACCGGCAGCATCGCCGTGCTGGCCGCCCGGACCGACCTGCTGTCCACGCTTCATGCGCGCGTGGCCAGCGGTACCTGGCTCAACTCGGCTACGGCCGCATACCCGGCGGTCGTGCTCGGCTCCACTGCGGCCACCCGACTCGGCATCGCCGCCGCAACCCCCGACATGAAGGTGTGGCTCGACCACCAATGGTTCACAGTCGTGGGCGTGCTCGACCCGGTCACTCTGACACCTGAGCTCGACAACGCCGCCCTCATCGGCTGGCAGGTGGCCAAGGCCAACCTGCGCTTCGACGGGTACCCGACCACCATCTACACCCGCACTCGCGACGACGCCGTCGAAGCCGTACAAACGGTCCTGGCCCGGACGGCGAATCCGGAGCACCCGAACGAGGTGAAGGTGTCACGGCCATCCGACGCGCTCGCCGCGAGGGAAGCCGCAGACACCACCCTGTCGGGATTGCTCCTCGGCCTTGGCGCGGTTGCCCTCCTGGTCGGCGGCGTAGGCGTGGCAAACACCATGGTGATTTCGGTCCTGGAACGGCGAGCCGAGATCGGCCTCCGCAGAGCCCTTGGAGCCACCAGAGGGCACATCCGGCTGCAGTTCCTCGCCGAGTCACAACTGCTGTCCGCACTCGGCGGTGCGAGCGGTGCAGTGATAGGCATCCTGCTCACCACCGGCTACGCCGGCTACCAGGGCTGGCCCACCGTGGTTCCCGCCTGGGTCACCGCTGGTGGAGTGCTCGCAACACTCGCAATCGGTGCCTGCGCCGGCATCTACCCCGCTTGGAGGGCCGCCCGCCTCTCACCCACCGAAGCCCTCGCCACACCGTGACCATGTATCGACAGCGTGTTGTCATCGGTCCTTTGAGAAGGTGTTCTTCCCGTCGGTGCGGGTGATATGCCAGGATCCTGGAGCGGGTCGAAGGACGCCTGGCTCACGGCATAGTGAGCGGTAGGGCGAGGCCCGCCACATCCTGGCACGGACGATTCACGATCTCGCGAGATCCGCCACACCGAACACGGGTACGCCGGTTCCCTCTTCCACAGCAGCTGGCCGAACCAGGCCTCATCTGCTCCAGGTACACCACGTCGGAGGCGACCGTCCCGTCCGACAACCTGGCAGGCATGTCGGTCTCCAGCCCCTCCAGCCCTTCCAGATCATCGGCGTTGGCCGGGGCACGCGCCACCCGCAGATCCTTGACCACCGCCGGCGTCCGGCCACCTCGCCTTCACCCTCGCAGCAAGACGAACGACCAGGACGATAGACCTTCAGAATTCCCTCCTGCGGGTGACCGTCCCTCGAACTGACTGTGTTCAGCAACGACCGGTTGCAGCACCAGCCCCCGGACCGTAGTTCGGCCCAGGCCGCCGGGGTCGTTCACGTCCAGGGAGAGGGTGTGCGGGTGATCAAGCCCTTGAACTGGTACGGGTGAGATCCATGTGACAAGAGACGGCCACTCCGTAATCCTTCGATTCGCTCAGATCAACATGAAGGGGATGAAGTGGCCGTCAACGGCATTGTGCCCGCTGCCGGGGACTACTTGGAAGACACCCTCGCCGCGGCGAGCCCTGACCTGCTCCGGACGATGATCCGCGAGTTCGCCCAGCGGATGATGGACGCCGAGGTCGAGCAGTTGTGCGGCGCCGGCTACGGCGAGGTCAGCAGCGAGCGGGTCAACACCGCAATGGCTACCGCACCCGCCCATGGGACACCCGCGCCGGGAGCATTGAACTGGCCGTGCCCCGGCTACGGCAGGGCTCCTACTTCCCGGACTTCCTGCTGGACAAGCGACGCCGGGCCGAGCGGGCGCTGACCAATGTGGTGGCTTGTCCGGTGCCAGAACTGATGCAGGGGGTCTGACCTGGTCTTCTGGGCTTGGGCCTCGTGCTGTTTCGACTTCTGTATCTGCTGGTGGTCAGGGTGTTCGGTTGGCTGGTGCTGCTCGCACGGGGGAGTGCTTCCAAGGAGGTGGAGATCTTGGTGTTGCGGCATGAGGTCGCGGTGCTGCGTCGTCGGTCGCCCGGCCCAGGCCGGATTGGGCCGATCGGGCGGTGCCGGCCGCGCTGGCGAGGGTGTTACCTGCTCGCCTTCGGCTGCATCGCATTGTGATGCCCGGCACGCTGCTTGCCTGGCATCGCGGGCTGGTCAAGGAGAAGTGGACCTTCCCCGCCAAGCACGGCCGGCCGCCGGTCTCTGAGGAGATCCGCGATCTGATCGTCCGGTTGGCGCGGGAGAATCCGCGCTGGGGCCATCGGCGCATCCGAGGTGAGCTTCTCGGTCTCGGGTATCGGGTGGGGGAGAGGACCGTCCGCCGGGTCCTGACGGC
Organism: Nonomuraea antimicrobica; assembly: GCF_039536965.1. Lineage (NCBI taxonomy): Bacteria > Bacillati > Actinomycetota > Actinomycetes > Streptosporangiales > Streptosporangiaceae > Nonomuraea > Nonomuraea antimicrobica. The sequence continues at coordinate 70,313 of NZ_BAAAZP010000027.1, forward strand.
GGCGGGGTTCGGGCCCGCGCCACGGCGGGCTTCACCGGCCTGGCGCCGGTTCCTCATCTCTCAAGCCTCCGGCATCCTGGCATGCGACTTTCTCCACGTCGATACGGTGTTCCTCAGGCGCCTGTACGTGTTGTTCGTCATGGAGATCGAAACGCGGCGCGTGCGTATCCTCGGTGTCACGGCTCATCCGACCGGTGCCTGGACGGCACAGCAGGCGCGCAACCTGCTGATCGAACTGGGCGAGCGAGCCGACAGGTTCCGGTTCCTGATCCGGGACAGGGATGGCAAGTTCGGCAGAGAATTCGACGAGGTGCTCGCCGGCGTGGACGTGCACATCGTCAAGATTCCGCCGCGCTCGTCACGGGCGAACGCGTTCGCCGAGCGGTTCGTCGGCACACTTCGGCGCGAACGCCTTGATCACCTTCTGGTCCACGGTGAGCGGCATCTGCAACAGGTCCTGGCCAAGTACGAGCGCCACTACTTTACCGACCCCGGGAAGAGCAGTCCGTGTTGTTCGTCTGGACCTGTGAGCTGGGCGTCTTAGGCTCCTTTACCGACCCGGTCCGGGGCGTCGTCCATGTCGTCGGGTCGGTACGGGGGGCGAAGTGGCACGGCGAGTGGTCGTCGGGGATCTGAGGGTCCAGCAGATCCATCGGAAGGGCGGGTGGCGATCCTGGACGATCGTGTGGCCCGAAGGGTCGATCCATCCGGAGGCTGACCGGTTTCTGCGCCTGCACGACGGTTCGGGCACGCAGAAGACGTACGCGTACTTCCTGGTGGATCATCTGCGTTGGCTGGAACGTGAGTGCTTGACGTTCGAGCGGGTGGTGCTCCAGGACCTCGAACGCTACATGGGCATCGTGGGCGCGGAGGTCCACATGCCGCTCGGGGAGCCCTGGCGGGTAGGGAAGCGCCCCTTGGGCCGGTCCGCGCTGTCAATCGCAGCGTCGTGCTTGAAGGGCTTCTATCTGCACCAAGCCTCTCTCGGGGTGAACGCCGACCTCGGTGAGAAGCTGGACGGCACCCGGCTGCCGTCCCGGGTGGACCGTCGCCGATCGTTCCTCGGGCACGTCAAGACGGCCATGCCCGCCAACCCCCTCGCGCCGAAGGGCCCGCACCGCCGGCACCCGAAGATGCTGCCTGGCGGGGCGAGGGAACAGCTGCTGGAGACGGTGAACTCGGCCCGAGACCGGATGGCGGTGACCTGGCTGGCCGACGGCGGCCTGCGGATCGGGGAGCTCTGCGGTCTGCACCTGGTCGACCTGCACCTGCGGGAGAATGCGGCCTGCGGCGAGTGCCGCAGCCCCCATCTGCATGTCTGTCACCGCCCGGGCAACCCGAACGGAGCCGAGGCGAAGACCAAGCACCCCTGGCGGATCGAGAACGGCACGATCACTGGTGGCCTGATCAAACGGGTCAGCCCGGCGATGGTGCACACCTACTTCGACTACCTGACCAGCAGCGAATACCCCAGAGGCGTCCGGCACGGCATGCTCCTGGTCCAACTGCACGGCGCCGGGGCGGGTGAGCCCTGGGCGCCGGCCGGGGCACGGCGGATGCTCGGCCGCGCCGGGAAGCGCGCCGGGCTCGGTGCCGTGAAGCCCCATGCCTTCCGGCACTCTTTCACCTCCGCGGTCCTCGACGCCGCCGACGGGAACCTGTTGATCGCTCGGGACGCCGGTGGTTGGGCATCGGCCGCGACGGTCGACGAGGTCTACGGTCACGTCGATATCCACGACCCTGCGTTCGACGTGGCCCTGCGCACGGTCTGGGGTGAGCGGAAGTGACCGTGATGACGGTCCTGCAGTCGCAGCAGGACGCCCGCACCGGCAGGGACAGACTGGAGATCCTCACCGCGCTGATCAGTGCCCCATCGTTTGACCCCCTGTTCCGTCCCGACATCGTCAAGATCCCGCCGAACCATCCCGTCTTCCGGTGGAACTGCCTTTGCGCCGACTGCGAGCGATCCACGATGGGCCACGGCGATCTGTGCTCATCCCATGAGGTGCTCTGGCGCGACCACCGCGACCGCGGAGGAACCCGAGTCGAGTTCCTCCGCGTCGCGCCGCTGGTCGGTCCCGGAGCCGGGGTCGAGCACCGGTCCTGCCGGATCTGCCCCGAGAGGCCCGCCCGTCACCTCACGCTGGAGCTCTGCCACTACCACGAGTTCCGTTGGTATCACCACCGCAGCGGCCGCGGCGGCGACGCCGACTTCGGCACCTGGCTCCTCGATCAGAACTCGCTTCCCGGATTCGGCAGGTGCCGGGTCCCGGTCTGCCCGGAACCGTCGGACTCTCCGCTAGGGCTCTGCTACCGGCACGAGCGCCGATACCGTCGGGAAGGCCGTCCAGGTGGAGCGACACTGCCAAGCCAGTGGGGCACCCGCTACGGACGCCGGGGACTGGTCGCGCCGGTCGACTACCAGGACCAGCATGCCTTCGAGCGTTGGTGCGCGAGCGCCCCGGCGGCGCTCCGGCCCGCGCAGGTCAATCTCCGGGGACTGCACCCGCTGCTGCGAGCCGAGATGAAGTGGGGCATGTTCGCCCACACCCAGAAGGCGCACGGCCGCTGGGAACTGGTCACCTTGCAGGGCGTGGCGAACTTCGCCCGCGAGTACGGTCTCCAGTCGCTCTCGGACGCCGGCCCCGAGGAGGAACGGCTTCTGCGGAAGGCCGTCAGCCGCGAGGCGGTCCACATCGTCCGGGCCGTGACCGGCTGGCTGCATCCCCTCTACGTGACGCCAGCCGAGACACGTGAGCTCGGATACATCCTCACCGAGCACTTCGGGCGCAAGCTCACCGGCCGCTCGGTCCACATGGACCTCACCGGTGTCTCCCAGCGATGGCTCCGCGACCTGATCTGGGACCACTTGGTCGCGATCCTCCGTTCTCCCAGTTGCCCGCGCAGCGGGGGCACTTTCGACGACATGCGCCGAGCCGGGCTGGAACTGAGCACTTTCCTGGAACTCCGCGCTCCCGACGGCGGCCATGACCCGCGGGAGCTGACGGCCGAGCACATGCACCTGTTCGTCGCCGACCAGCGGCAACGCGAGAGGGACGGCCTCGTTTCGCTGGCGGCCAGAGGCGTCCACGGCAAGCCGTCAATCGTGACCGCCAACACCCAGCAGCGCGTCTTCCACCGCACCCGACGGCTCCTGCGCGGGGCGCTGGAGTCGGGCGAGGCCGAACGGCTCGGCCTGGCCAGGTCCTTCATCGCCGCCATGCCCGCCCCAGGGCAGATGGTCCGCCGCGCTCGGCCGCCGTTCGCCGACGAGGTCGCCCAGGCGCTCGCTGACGAGACCAACCTGCGCAGACTCGCAGAGACCTACGACCCGTTCGACCGCGGCCTGAGGGACGCCTGGGAGACGATCATTGTCACTGGTCGCCGCTGCGGTGAGGTTCTCCAGCTCCGCCTGGACTGCCTCGGCCGCTATGGCGGGCTCCCGATGCTCTGGCACGACCAGACCAAAGCCGGCAACTATGACCAGGCTCTGCGCATCCCCGAGCGAATCCACCAGCTTCTGGAAGCACGTCAGCGCAAGACCTTGACCCTGTTCGAGGCCCGGAACAACCGGCCGCCCACCACCGGGGAACGCGCTCAGATGGCACTGTTCCCCACCAACATCCGTAACCGCGACGGGCGCCGGCCGCTGTCCTACAAGTGGTTCCATAAGGGCTTCAAGCTCTGGATCGACGAGCTGGACATCGGCCGCTGGGTCCCTCACCAGGCCCGCCATTCCCTGGCGACCAGCTTGCTTCGGGCCGGGGCGAGCCTGACCCACGTCCGCCGCTACCTCGGCCACCTCTCCGAACGGATGGCCGAGCACTACATCCACCTGACCCAGTCCGACCTGGAAGACGTCCTCCAGCAGGTCTGGGTCACAGGCCCCGGCAGCCCGAGTCCCGGCGAACTCCTCACCGAACCGACGACCCCGCTCACCCGCGAGCAGGCCCAGGCCATCGCCATCGACCTATCGCGGCGCAGCACCCCGGCCGAGGGTGGGTTCTGCACCTTCCAACCCGTCGTCAACGGCGGAGCCTGTCCCTGGAACCTGGACTGCCACAACTGCGACAAATTCGTCCTTTCCGGCGCCGACCCGCTCTACTGGCGACGCAAACGCGAACAATGGCGGTTGCTCGCCGAGGGCGCACCCGACGACGCCACCGCCGACTATCTGCACGCCCATTTCGAACCCACCGCTTGCGCTATCGACGGCTTGGAGAAGGCCCTGGCCGGGCTCGGGCTTCTGGACGACGCGCTCGCCTTGGACCTCCGCAAACCCCAGGACTACTTCCACCGCGTCTGGAGCACCGCCTTCCGCACCGCCGACCTCGCCGACGTCTGCGCGCCCGACGAGGCCGAGTACGACGGTGGACTCCTCGAAGATGACCTCGAACTGGACCCAGTATGACCAACACACGCGTTCCCGAACCCCGGACCGCAGCTGCGCTAAACGCACGCCGCCGCACTACCCAGGCCGCGCTCAAGCGCGTTCATGACGCCCTCACCCAGCTCAAGCGCGAGAAGGCACAGCCGTCGGTGGCGGCCGTCGCTCGCCGGGCGGGAGTGTCCCGAACCTTTGTCTATGACAATTCCGAGGCCAGAGCAGCGGTCTCGGCTGCCCTCGCTCAAGCCGGGGAGCAGCGTGTTCAGCTACTTACCGACCAAGATGCCGAGCGCGAAGCAACCTGGCGAGAACGGGCTCTGAACGCTGAAGACGCTCTCAAGGCCGCCCACACCGAGATCACGACCCAGCGCACCCGCATCGCCGAACTCCTCGGCCAGGTCCGCGATCTGGAAGCCGAATGGACTCAAGAGGCCATCGTCCGGATCACCACCGAGAACACCACCCTCAGGCAACGTGTCCGTCAGCTCACCACCGAGAACCGCACACTCGACGAACGCCTTCAAGCGGCCCGATCCAACGTCCGGTTCCAGGATCGGCGCATCGCCGACCTCGAAGCCCAACTCACCGACCCGACACCACGCTGACCGGCACCGACCCAACCGCCATCCCGCCCGCCCCGTCCCGCCTACTGATCCCGCCAGGCCGCGGCGCACACCTCTATCCAAGTCGCCAGATCGGGCACCTTATCGATGGTGAGCAGCGAGTACGGCGGGGACCCGACCAGTGGCGTGACATGTGTGAACGCGTGGTCGGGCGCAAAGAGGACTAGCCGACCGTTGCCGCGATGCGCCAACGTCAGATTTCCGTTGGCCTCCACAGCGACGGCGTAGTACTCATCAGGGTCGATGGGAACCTCCAGGCCAGCGTCCTCCCAAAGCCACGCGTAGTCGGCGAACACATCAGCGATTCGAACGCGTGCCGCATCAATCGTCAGCACCTGGTTCTGGTTGTTCCACCAGGTGCCAGGCTCCCCAAAACGTTCGACGATCCCACCGCACACCCTCCAGAAGCTCTTGTGAACCCGAGGGACGAAGTCACCCTCCGCCTCAAGGGGCGTATGGCAGAGCCATCCCCGCCGATCACTCGGCGATCCCCACGCCAGCAGCTCATAAGCCGTGCCACCAACGGAGACGGGAGTGAGAACAGCCGAGCCGAACAGCGCAGACAGTTCGGGCAGGCCGTCAATCGATCCGCGAGTCCATGGCCGCGCCTCACCCACCACAACACTCTCTCCGGGCTGGACGAACCACGAAACCTCGTCCAGAAACGGCTCCCAATCGCTCATAGCTCCGATCATGACACGCCCCAGGGGGCGTCAATCTGCCTCTGACCTGGACCGATGGGCTGTTCAACACTTACTGAGCGGGGCCGCTGCTTGCGACACGCCCCACCCCCCGACATCCCACGACGATCGTCGCGGACATGTAGTCTATGAACAATCGCAGGTCAGAGCCACGATTCGAGCTCCTGCGGTCGGTAAACGTGGCAACGAGCACCGTCCGCATCAGGCGCCGTCACTACGTCAGCCCCTTCACGATCCGGCCGAGGTGGTCGATCTCACGGCTCGAACAGAGAGACGAAGCGCTGTCTGCGGCCTGATCCATGAGTACCGCAGAGCTGCTTGACGACGTACGAAACCACAGGCCAGCACCACGAGCGAGTTTTGGCACCGGACAGGCGCACTCACGCGCAGTTCTCAAGACGGCCCACCGGAAGGTGGGCCGTCTCGTGCTTTGCGGGCTCCTGACGGGCTCGCGTGTACAGATGGTGTACGTCTCGCCCTTGTCCGTGATCGATCCTGGTACACCGGCTGGTGGAGGCGCGGACCTGGGGCGCGGCCCGGTCGGCCCGGCGACGACCACCCGCGATCAGAACTTGATCAAAGCGTGGCAGATGCCGAAGCCGGCTCGGATATAGCTGCCACTTCCGTCGTCTTTGCAAGCGCGCACTCAGCTAACGACGTGTTGCGCCCAGAGCTGCTCGTACTTCCATATGAGGTCACGAGGGGCATGCCACTGGATGGCGGCTGCACCGTTGTTCCCACTGGCCTTGGCAATAGCCAGCCACAATCCGCTGTTCGCGTTCTCAAAGCTCCAGCCCTCTTTGGGGCCCTGCGACCACTCGTACCAGCGTTGCTCCAGGCCGGGGCCGCAGGTCCACTGGATTGCGGGTGCGCCGGCGGCCTCGCTGTCGTTACCGATCGCGAGACACTTCCCGCTCTTTTCGTTGACGAGTCTCCCATTGCTCCAATGCCAACGCTGCTCAGCCTTTCCGTTGCACGTCCACTGGATAGCTCGCGCGCCATTGGCCGTGCTGCCCTCGGCGATGGCCAGGCACTTTCCACTCAGGCCGTTGAAGGTGAGCAGTTCGAACGTGGCCCCGGCGCTGGCCGGCGCAGCGCCGGCAAGCGACGTCGCCGTAGCGACCGTGCCGACTGCTAAGGCGATCGAGGCTTTCCGGAAATCTCTGTTCACAGGTCATCCTTCCGATGAAAGATCTGCCTATTGAGGAGACTGTTGACTGATGGGTTGCTTGTGGATGCTGCGTCCACGCCGATGTCGATGGTGGCGCGCAGAGTTGGTGCTACCCGACGACGGCCCAGCGTCATCCACAGCCAATGGGGGTGTGGGGCTGGAAGGCGAGCTTTTCGCCTTGGCGTTTCGCGGTCACAGCAGACTAGTTCCACGGCCAAATGTCCAATATCGATATGTATGGGCCATCGATACCGAATCGGATATATCACGCCTGAGCTCGGCATGCCTGTACGCCCTGCGATCGCGTTGTGTGATCGCATCTGTGGTGCGTGAGTACGGCGGCCGCTGCGATGCCGGGCTGCTGCCGGGGCGAGCGGCACCAAGAGCTTGCGTGCCACGCTTCGCCCGGCTCGCTCCATGGCTGGGCCATCCAGGTGATCAAGAATCTGTTGATGGATCTGGAAGATGCGGGCTGCCGGGCGTGCTACCTGATCCGAGACCGGGATGTCAAGTTCCCGGCTCTCATGGGCGAGATCTTGTCCGAGGCCGGCATCGAGACCGTGCTCACCGGGATCAGGATGCCGCGCATGAGCGCGGTCATGGAGCAGTGGGTGCAGTCGTGCCGCCGCGAGTTGCTGGACCGCTGCCTGATCTGGAACGAACGCCACCTGCGGCACGCCCTGCGCGAGTACGAACTGTTCTACAACCGGCACCGAGCCCATCAAGCCCTGAACCAAGCCGCCCCGTTGCGTACCGTCCCGGACCCGATCACGGATCCAGAGCGAATCACCGACCTGAACATACGCCGACGAGACCGGCTTGGCGGCGTCCTTCACGAGTACTCACATGCCGCTTGACCTGCATGGATGGAATTTTCGACAGGCGCAGTGCCGAAGAGCATGTGACGAGCATGAACTCGGCCGTCTTCGCCTCGCAGAAGAGGGTCGAGAATCGAGAAAGTGCAGGTCAGGTGGGGTGTGGAGTGGTAGGGCGCCCGGGGCTCGAACCCGGAACCTACGGATTAAAAGATCCAGTTCGAGCCGTTCCAGATCGTTCAGTGCAGGTCAGCGACAGTAAGCGGTCCACGCTGAACGCCGCTGTACGGCCTCGTATTGCAACTCGAACTGCACTGACAGCTCGCTCGTCTCTCACTCAACAAGGTCCATGCCGCTCATGATCAGTAGTGTCGATTTGGCAGTGAGCAGACACACGGTCACGAGTAGAGACACTCGATAAAGCTGTCGTAGGCTGCGTACCCATGTTCGAATGGTGGACTGTGCTGCCAGAGAGCGAGCGACAGCAGTGGATGCTGGAGCCGTTCGTGAGCGTGGGACCGCTGCACTTCGGGATGAGTCTCGGTGAGGTGACTGCCGCGCTCGGAGGCATCACCACGCGCCCGCAGTACCGGGACGGTCTTCTGGAGATGGCCAAGTACCGGGAGGCCGGCCTGACGCTCTACTACAGCTCGGATGAGAAGCTCAAGGCCGTTTCGGTTGACGCCCTTCGAGGGCCGCAGGTCTTCGCGGACGGCACTGCCCTGGTCGGCCGTGTTCCCTCAGAGATAGAGCAGTGGATGGAGGACCGTGCCGCGAGCCGCGAACCCTATGAAGAACTCGCCTATATGAACGCAGGCGAACCGGGCTCGCTCTCCCTCGGAGTGGTGGTAGGCGTCCAGCGGGCAGGCGACCATCTACTCACACGACCAGTCTTCCTACCGGCTGAGGCGATGGACGACCCGTCTCACTGGCTTCCTCGGGAGGCATGGGCAATCCAGGATTAGCTGTCGCGATCCCGGCTCCGCCGAATCAGGTGTCGAGGCGGCATGGATGGCGTGCATATGGTTACGTAACAGACACTGGTGCCTCCGTATGTGCAAGATGAGCAGCGACGTTGCTCGGTGAGCCAGGGTGAGGAACGAACCCTGGATCGTCGATCGCCCCCAGCCATGCACGGTGGCAAACCCGTCGTGGCGATCGTGAGGGCTGCATCTGGACGGCGGCGTGGCAACCCCGGCCGAAGCGTTCGGTTGGTGCAGCGGGGCTGGCGGGCGGCGCCCGGCCCGGTGTCCCGCCGCCGTCCGGGACCGGCCCCCAGGCCGCACGCCCGAACGGCGGGCGGGCGGAGGGCCGGGGGTACGGCGGCGCGCCGCGCCGCCGCTTGATCCCTATGAGAGCAATTCGGCAAGCTCTGCGAGTGCGCGTTTCCAGGGGTACGCGTCGATGCGGTCGCCTCCTGAGTTCGGCGGGTGGGGCTCGAACTGGCCTGGGCCGAAGAGGACACGGATCCCTTCGGCGCGTAGGTCTTCGACGCTGCGGCGAAAGGGTGCGCGAGAGGCGAGGGCGCTGTTGACGAAGGGGAGAACGACGACCGGGATGTCCAGCCCTGGCGCTTCGGAGAGGACGCCTAGGGCGTAGGTGTCGGCGATGCCTTGGGCGAACTTGTTGATCGTGTTGTAGGTGGCGGGGGCGACGATGATCGCGTCGGCGCGGGGTGACCTCGGTTCGTCCGGGTTGCGGTATTGGCTGCGGACGGGGCGTCCGGTCTGCTGTTCGAGTTGAGGGGCGTCGATGAAGCTCAACGCGGGTGGGGTGGCGATGATTTGGACGGTCCAGCCCTGGTCTTGGGCCATGGTGACGAGTTGCCCTACATAGGGGGCGGGGCCTGCGGCGCAGACGATGACGTACAGAACCTTGCCAGGCTGGGTCACGCTTGGACTCCCAGGGCTGCCGCATATTCGCGGGCTTCGCGGCGGACGCTGATCGGGGCGGTTGCCAGGATGTCACGTACCAGCCGGAGGGCCGCGGGGCGGCCGGTGATTTCCTCGGGGGCGAGTTCGCCTGCGGCGCGCAGGATGTGAAGTGCCTTGTCGTGCTGGTTCCACATCAGGAACGCGCGGGAGGTGTCGAGCAGCAGTGTGGCCTTGCGTTCGTTGATCGGTAGTTTGTCCAGATCGACCTGGCGCGCGTAGTCGATGGCGGTGCCCGCGTCGCCGACGCGAAGGGCGATGTTGGCGCGGTGGCACAGGACGTTGTTGGGGCCGAACGCGGTCCACATGTGGTTGCCTTCGTGGCCCAGGCGCATGCCCGCCTCGGCGGCTTCGTCGAGTAGTTCGGCGCTGTTGTGTTGTCTCGCCATACAGGGATCATGATCAGGTAGAACAGTCCGACCAGTGGGGCGATCACGAATACGGCTAAGCAACCCCACAAGATCCGCACTCGATCCTCCTGAAATGTCCGGCCACCGGCTCGGGCAACTGTCTATCGGATTGGTGACACGGCTGTCACTCTCGCCTATGTAACTTGACCTTGTGCCGCTCGAATATTGAGTTACGGGGACTGCGCTGCAGTTACGCGGCGTGGTGATATTCGTTGATCATGCCTGTGGCGACGGGTCTTCGGCGAACGGATCGCAGGTCGTTGAGGTCGCCCATGTCGCGGGTCGGCTGCGTCGTGATGTCTGGGGGACGTTGGCATCGGGACTGGTGCGCCCGGTGCTGGTTGTAGTGGATCAGGTACGCGCGGAGTACGCGCGCCAGGTGGCGTTCATTGAGGATCGGGGTCCGGTCCAGGAGTTCGCGGCGCAGGGTGCCGATGACCCGCTCGCAGATGGCGTTCATCCTCGGCGTCCGGGGCAGCGTGGTGATGATCCGCAGCCCTTCTGCCGTGAGGACCTCCTTGAAGGCGGCAGTGAAGAGTGGGTCTCGATCGTGGATCAGGAACCGCAGCCCGGTGATGCGCTCACCCAGGTCCATGACGAGGTTGCGGGCCCGCTGCGCTGTCCACGCTCCGGTCGGGTGTGCGGTCACTCCGGCCAGGTGCAGGCGCCGGGTGCCGTGCTCGATGAAGACGAGCACATACAGCCGTTTGAGCAGCACGGTCTCGACCACCAGGAAGTCGCAGGCGATGATTGTGTGGGCTTGTGCGGTCAGGAACTGCCGCCAGGTCGGTCCGGCTCGGCGGGGCGCGGGATCGATACCGGCGGCGTGCAGGATCTCCCACACCGTGGACGCCGCGATCGGGTACCCCAGGCGCGCCAGCTCGCCTTGGATTCTTCTGTGGCCCCAGGTCGGGTTCTCCCGCGCCATCCGAATGATCAGTGCTTTGATCGGCCGGCGGGTGCAAGGCCGTCCCGGGCGTTGCCTGTCGCTGAAGGTCCACTTGCGTGCCACGAGGGTGCGGTGCCAGCGCAGGATCGTCGCTGGGGTGACCGGGAACAGCACCGCCCACTGGCGACGGTGGATCAGCCGCGATAGCGCCGCGAGCCAGAGCCGGTCGGCATGACTCCACCGAGGCTGGCCGCCGAGTTGACGGCGGAGCACCTGGTTCTCGTGACGAAGCACCAGCAACTCAACATCTTTGGACCGATCAGAGCGGACCAGCACCGTCAGCAGGTTGAACAGGCACCTCACCAGCCGGTAGACAAGCGATAACAACACCTTGCGATGGTCGCAGCCGCCGCTCTGATCGCGCAGCAAAACCCCAGTTCAGAGCACGAAATCGTGTTTTCGAGCGGGACACGTCCACCACGTGGGCCGACTTCCTGCGCTCGCAAGCCGACGCCTTGCTGGCCGCCGATTTCATCGAGACCGTCACTCTCATCGGGCAACGCCAGTACGTCCTGGCCGTCATCGAGCACGCCGCCAGGCGCGTCCGCGTGCTCGGCACCACCGCTCACCCGACCGCGACCTGGGTCATCCAGGCGATCAAGAACCTGGTGATGGATCTGGACGATGCGGGCTGCGGGGCGCGCCTTTCTGCTCCGAGATCGGGATGGGAAGTTCCCAGCCCTCATGGACGAGGTCCTCGCCGAAGCCGGCATCAAGACGGTGCCCACCGGTATTCGGATGCCGCGGATGAACGCGATCATGGAGCGGTGGGTGCAGTCATGCCGCCACGAGCTTCTCGACCGCTGCCTCGTATGGAACGAACGCCATCTTCGGCACGCCCTACGCGAGTACGAACGCTTCTACAACCAGCACCGAGCCCATCAGGCCCTGAACCAAGCAGCTCCGCTGCGTACCGTCCTGGATCCGATCACCGATCCGAAGCGAGTAGACGACCTGAACATACGCCGGGGAGATCGGCTCGGCGGGGTTCTCCACGAGTACTCATATGCCGCTTGACCTGCGTGGACGGAGTTTTCGGCAGGCGCACTGCTGCTGCCCTTCTTGCCTTGACGCGCTCTGGCCATGACCGCCTTTTGATGACTGTCGAATGGGCTAACCCTGACATTCACCCACGCCCACCCGTCGCCTGGTTCCCTTCAAATCTTGATCTTGCTACTCGAAGGATCACGCGATGGCCGTCGTCATTTCACGACGCCACGCCTGTGACCAGGCCAAACTCGTACACCACTCCCGTGGACGCAAGCCCGGGCGAGGACGATGTGCACTCGCCGGATGCGACGCACACCCTGATTGACGTGCATGGAGATGTTCTCGGCAGGCCCAGGGTCATACGGGTTTGACCAGCCGTCTGAGGATGTAGTTCACAAGCGCGGGCGGAGCTATGTGCTGGGCCGTCCAGATGGCACGCGCCGGTGCGCCGACTAGGTAACGGACGCGAGCCTGGCGTGCGGTGGCGGCCTTGAGGATGGCCTTGGCGACATGCTCGGGCGGGATGCCGTTGCGCATCGCGCCGTCGAAGAGTCGGGTGACGTGGGCGCGTGCTGTACGGTAAACCTCCAGGTTGGCCGCTGCATGCGGCACGTGGTCGGCCGCCGGAGTGGCGACACCCGCCGGTTTGACGATGCTGACCTGTACGCCGGTGTCCGCAAGCTCGTGCCGCATCGCGTCGAAGACGCTCTCGAGGGCGAACTTGCTGGCGCAGTAGACGCCGCGGAACGGAATGCCGATCAGGTCAGGGGCGAAGCTCATTACCACGATCCGGCCGCTCCCCCGGGCGCGCATGCCCGGGAGGAACGCTTGGGTGATCCGCATGGCGCTCCACAGGTTGGCCTCGAAGACCTCCGACGCCTCACGGACGGAGGTTTCCTCGACCGCACCCGCGATCCCGCCTCCGATGTTGTTGACCAGCAGATCGATCGTTCCCGTGTCCTGCGCGAAGGACGCCACCGCGCTCTCGTCGCGAGGATCGAGTTGGACCAGGCCGGGTTGGACGCGGCGGCTCGTGCCGATGACGCGGAAGCCGCTGCTGCTGAGCAGGCGCGCGGTGGCGGCTCCGATGCCGGACGACGCGCCGGTGACTAGTGCGACCTTCATGTCATGACCTTTGATAGATAGTTTATCATTGATAGATATCAGAACACTGGCATGATGGTCGGGTCAAGGCCTGGAGGGGATGGCGTTCCGGATGACTCGTATGGCCAGCCAGCGGCGGCAGCGGGAGAAGGCGCAGTTGCGTGAGCGACTGCTGGGCGCAGCACGGGAAATCGCCGTCGAAGAGGGCTGGCAGGCGGTCACCATCCGCCGGATCGCGGATCGCCTCGAATACACCTCACCCATCCTCTACCAGCACTTCTCCGGCAAGGACGCCTTGCTATGGGAGCTGACCGAGATGGGTTTTCGTGAGATCGCCGAGCGGATCGAGCAAGCACTCTCCAAGGAGGGCGGCTCCGACGCGGTGACCACGATCGCGGGCGCCTACTGGGACTTCGCGTTCGCCGCACCCGAGCTCTATCACGTGATGCATGGCCTGGACGGCGTGCCCTTCGGCACGGCCGAGACTCCCGCCGATGCTCAACGGACCTTCGCGCTCTGCCGTGACGCGGTCGTACGGCAAGCCGCCGCCCAGGGATACGCCATCACCGACCCCGACGCCATTGTCGAGACCATCTGGGCCTACCTGCACGGGTTCGTGACCCTGACCATGGGCAAGCGTCTGGTCGGCGATCGTGAGCGAGCGCGTGACCTCATGCTGCGCTCCCTGCCAGCGCTGAGCATCGGCGGCCCGCACGCCACCCGGCCGGGAACGGTCGGAGAACCTTGACCGGCCCGGCCTATTCCGCACGCCGCCGAGCAGCCGGAACCTGTTCCCGGATGTGATGTTCGCCGAGGATGGCAGAAGGTCGGTGCCGCCGATGATCCTGGCGGTGGCGATGCTACTGCAACGGCTGGAGGGACTATCGGATCGGGACGAGATGGATCGGTTCGCCTTCGATGTGCGGTAGAGATCGCGCCATTGCAGCAGGTCGGGGGCTCGCATCCGGCCGAGGACCTGTTCACGGTGGACGCCTGCCTGCAGCGCCTGTCCGACGACACCCGCATCCCGGTCCCGACCTTGGAACAGCGCCGCTGGGTGGCCTCGCGCTGGCCCAGCGAGCGGGATGCCCTCTGTCGTGTTCGTGATCCTGGCCGGCATCTCCGACGATGAGGCGCGCTGGGCCCAGCTGGACCAACCACCGCTGAATGAGCGCACCGGCCGCAAGGAGTGGACCCAGGGCAGCGCCAAGCGGATCGTCGGGCAGAAGGTCAGCCACCCGGTCACCGCCACCGAGAAGGTCAAGGCGATCCACGACATGGCCACCGACGAACAGGTCGCGGCCCCGGGCGGTCACCGACCTGTTGCGCCGCCCGGAGGTCGCCTTCCAGGCGATGGGCGATGAGTAACCAATAACCCTTGAGTTCCTTCGCGGTTCTTCGGCCTCTAGCCCCAGGACCTGGGCTTATCTGCTGGCGCTCCGGTTTCTTCGGAGATTGATGAGATTTCAGGGATTCTGAAGGTCTATCGTCCTGGTCGTTCGTCTTGCTGTAACGACGTCTGAACTCGCCCGGAGGCGGCTTGACCAGCGCATGGATGGGTCTGTGAGCAAGCCGGACGTGTCGCGCCCGCCGACCCTTCCACCATGCCCTTCTGTTGGGTGTCGTCCGGGTCTGGCTTTACGGTGCCGTCTCAGGCGGATGATGTCCGGCAGTGCAAACCGGCCCATTTCGACCTCGCGATCGGCCCGCCGATGTGCCGGACGCGTGCCGAAGAGCATGTGACGAGCATGAACTCGTCCGTCTTCGCCTCGCAGAAGAGAGTCGAGAATCGAGAAAGTGCAGGTCGGATGGGGTGTGGAGTGGTAGGGCGCCCGGGGCTCGAACCCGGAACCTACGGATTAAAAGTCCGCAGCTCTGCCAATTGAGCTAACGCCCCCAGCAACAGCAAGGGTACAGAGGTTACCGCCCTGCCCGCGACGCCTATATCACCGGTAAGCCGCCAGCCCCGTCAGCGCCTCTCCCAGCACCAGCGTGTGGATCTCCTGGGTGCCCTCGTACGTGAGGACGCTTTCCAGGTTGTTCATGTGTCTGATCACAGGGTACTCCAGCGTGATCCCGTTACCGCCCAGGATGCTGCGTGCCTGGCGGGCGATGTCCAGGGCGGCGCGTACGTTGGCCAGCTTCCCGAAGCTGATCTGCCGGGGCTCCAGTTTCCCGGCGTCCTTCAGTTCGCCGAGATGGAGGGCCGTGAGGCCGGATTGGGCGAGGCCGACGTACATCCAGGCGAGCTTCTCCTGCGTCAGTTGGAAAGCGCCGATCGGCTTGTCGAACTGGACGCGGGTCTTCGCGTAGTCCACCGCTGCCTCGACGCAGGCGCGGGCGGCGCCGACGACGCCCCAGAGGATGCCGAAGCGGGCCTCCGACAGGCAGGACAGCGGTCCGCGCAGCCCGACGACGCCGGGGAGGGCGGCCGAGGCGGGCAGGCGTACGTCGTCGAAATAGAGGGAGGAGGTGACCGAGGCCCGCAGGGACAGCTTCTTGTGGATCTCGGGGGCGGAGAATCCCGGAGTGGCGGCCGGTACGACGAAACCGCGGACACCCTCGTCCGTCTGCGCCCAGACGACGGCCACGTCGGCGATGGAGCCGTTCGTGATCCACATCTTGGAGCCGTTCAGGATCCAGTCGGATCCGTCCTTCTTGGCATAGGTACGCATGCCCGCCGGGTCGGAGCCGTGATCGGGCTCGGTCAGGCCGAAGCAGCCGATGGCCTCGCCCGCGGCCATCCGGGGCAGCCACTCCTCCTTCTGCTCGTCGGAGCCGTAACGCCAGATGGGGAACATGGCCAGCGACCCCTGCACCGACACGAACGAACGCAGCCCCGAGTCGCCCGCCTCCAGCTCGCGGCAGGCCACGCCGTACGAGACGGCGTCCGTGCCGGCGCAGCCATATCCCTGGAGGTGCATCCCCAGCAGCCCGAGCGAGCCGAGGGCGGGCGCGAGCTCGCGCGCCGGGAAGGTGGCCTCCTCGAACCAGTCCCCGACGTACGGCAGGACGCGGTCGGCGACGAAGGACCTGACCGTGTCGCGGATCAGTCGCTGGTCGGCGTTCAGCCGGTCGTCCAGGCGCAACAGGTCGTCCATCACGGGTCCTCTCCTCAGATCCTCAGACAAGCGACGTGGACACGTTAGACGTGGACAATCTAAGGGACAAAGTAGTCGACGCGCTTGTGGACAAGATTGTGGACAGACTCTTGGGTGCTCAGGCTTGTGACTTCAGGCTAGATGATGTCGAGGCCGAGCAACTTCCGGACGCCTGGGCAACTTCCGGAGGGCTGAGCACCAGGCCAAGGTGGCGTCGGCCTGGCCGAGGGACGTACGGTTCGTGCTCGACAACTTCCGGGGTGCCGGGCGACCGCCGCGGGCTGAGCGACTTCCGGGGTTGAGCGGCCTCAGGGCGGAGAGACCTCACGGCTGAGCGCGCCCCCACGGGCCCAGGGCCCCAGGGCTCCAGGGATGAGCGACCTCGGCTGCGTGCCCCGAGCAGGAATGCACCCCACCCGCCCCACGTTCCCCAAACGCCAGCGCACCCGCCCCACAAGCGCGCACCCAATCGCATAGGGGACTACCAGGGTTCGGCCAGGGGGAATCCTGATGTGCGGACGCGTGCCCGCCGGGCAGTCTTGGGCTATGAGCGAATACAACGTCAAGAAGCTGCGCCGGACCCACAAGGGCAGGATCATCGCGGGCGTCTGCTCCGGCGTCGGCGAGTACGTGGGGGTCGACGCCAACATGGTACGGATCGCGCTGGCGATCGCCACGCTGTTCGGCGGCCTCGGCGTCGGCATCTACGCGATCGGCTGGCTCCTCATGCCCGACGAGGAGCACGACACGTCGATCGTCCAGGACCTGGTCAGCAAGCAGCAGGAGAACAAGGCGACGTCGTCGGACTGGAGCAGCGAGGAGCGGCCGTACCAGAAGTGACGTGGTCAGGCGGTGGCCTCGGCACCCACCTGGGCGGACTTGTCGCGGGCCTCGGTCCACATCAGGGAGAGCACTGCCGCGCCGATCACCCCGGCGGCCCCCGCCAGCGCGACGACCGGCTCCGGGCCGAGTCGCTCCGCCGCGAAACCGCCGACCAGGATGCCGATCCCCTGTACGGCCATCAGCCCCGACTGCACGAGGCCGAACGCCTGGGCGCGACGTTCGGCCGGTACGTACTGGACGAAGGCGGCATTGGCCGCGAGCTGGTACGCCCCGCCGACCCCCGACAGGACCCACGCCGCGAGCACCACGGCCAACGGCGGCCGTAGCGCGGTCACGATCAGGGGCGCGCAGCTCAGGACGGCCATCCACCCCATGAGCCGCAGCCGCCGCGGTGGCGAGACGAACCTGCTGTACAGGAACGCCCCCACCACCGTCCCGGCCGGCATGGCGGCCATCAGCAGGCCGGTGATGACGGGCACCGGCAGCCCGTCCGTGGCGAGCCTGGCCGCGTACGGTGCCGCGATGCCCTCGGGCAGGATGTAGAAGCCGCAGAGCCACGCGAAGAGCACGAGCGTCCGCAGATGCCGCGAACCGAACACCAGCCGGGCCCCGGACGCCGTCATGCTCCACATGGACAGCTTGCCGCCGTGCTGGTGGGCGGCGGGACGGCGGCGTACGCCCGAGATCAGGATCAGCGCCGATCCGAGGAACGTCGCGGCGTCGAGGGCGAGCGCGCGGTGCGGGCCCATGGTCGCGATGAGCGCTCCGCCCGCGGCGAAACCGAGCATCTGGACGGCCTGGTTCGTCATGTTCTGCAGGGCCGAGCCCAGGACGTACGCGTCGCCTTCGAGCACCTCCGGCAGCAGCGCCGCCCGCGCGGCCGAGAACGGGGCGCCGAGCAGCACCACCAGGAACACCAGCGCGCACAGCGACCAGAACGGCATGCCGGGCACGGCCATCACGCCCACCAGCGCGGCGCGTACGAGGTCGCAGGCCAGCATGACGCCCCTGCGGGCGAACCGGTCCGCCAACCCGGCCAGCAGCGGCCCGCCGACGATCGAGGGCAGGTAGGTCAGCGCGTAGACCGCCGCCGTGGCCAGCGCGGACCCCGTGCGGTCGAAGACGAGCACGGCGAGCGCCACCTGGGCGAGCTGGTCGCCGAGGAGCGACAGGCCCTGGGCGTACCAGAGCGACCGGAACTCTCCGACGGCGATGACTTCCCGATATGTGACTTGTGGTGCTTCTCCGGCACGGCGATGCCGTCCCGGCGGCCGTGGTGCCCGCATGGCCCCCATTGGACTCCGCTGTGCCTGACTCAGGGTGCTCGCTATGTCACCTAAGGTGCCCGACCGACGAGTTGACCGCAACCCAAAGCAGCCAACCAAAAGCAAAGGGTTACCAGCCCAATTCGTGAAGCCTGGCGTCGTCGATGCCGAAGTGATGCCCGACTTCATGCACGACCGTGATGCGCACCTCGTCGACCACGTCCTCCTCGGTGTCACAAATCTGACATATCGGATTGCGGTAGATCTCGATCCGGTCGGGCAGAACAGCGGAGTACCAGTCGCCGCGTTCGGTGAGGGGGACACCGGTGTACAGGCCGAGCAGGTGGGGCTCCGGCGGGTCATCGACGACCGTGACGACGACGTTACTCATGGCGCGGGTGAGGTCTGGGGGGATGGTGTCCAATGCCTCGGCCACGAGTTCCTCGAACTTCTCCCGCGTTACCTCGATCACGCTTGCCATTCTGCCCCGTCCGTCAGGTAGGCAAGAAACTGTATGAAGTTCGCGCACAGGTCAAAGGCACTCCTTCGATCACGCGGCTCGAGGACGGTGGCGGTTCTCCTCGTGGCCGCAGTTGGTGCTTGGCTGGGTATCTTCCTCAGCGGCACCGTCCATGCACAGGTGGGTCCGGTGGAGACCGGGATGTCCCTCCGCCCCGCCTGGGACGGCGAGACGGTCGTCGACGCCAGCCCGCTCGGCACGCTCACCTTCCGCACCCACGAAGCGCCGCTCAGGCTGCGCATCACGCTGGAGAACATCGACCAGGAACGCGCCAAAGCCCTCCTCGAGGACCCGCGCCTGGCCGACCGCCTGCCCGGCGTGATCGAGACCGACCTGCTGGACGGCGTGCGCGCGCTCATCATCCGCTCGCTGCTCTGCGCGGGGGCGGGGGCGCTGCTCGCCGTCCTGATGGTCTTCAGGCGGCCTAGAGTGGCCCTGGCGGGCCTTCTGGCGGCCTCCGTGGCCCTGGCCGCCACGGGAGCCCTGGCGGCCCTCACGTTCCGTCCGAGATCGCTCGTCGAGCCGCGCTACTCCGGACTGGTGGCCGCCGCGCCGTCCCTGGTCGGCAGCGCGGAGGCGATCGTGACGAAGTTCGAGTCGTACCGGTCGCAGCTCACCAAGCTCGTGACCAACGTCTCGAAGCTCTACGAAACGGTCTCGACTCTCCCTCTGTACGACGCCGACCCCAAGACCATCCGCGTCCTGCACGTCTCCGACATCCACATCAACCCCATCGCCTGGAACGTCATCCGCTCACTCAAGGACCAGTTCGCCGTCGACATGATCATCGACACCGGCGACATCTCCGACCACGGCACCAAGGCCGAGAACAAGTTCGTCGACGAGATCAGCGGCCTCAAGGTCCCGTACGTGTACGTCCGCGGCAACCACGACTCGATGACCACCCAGAAGGCGGTGGAGAAGCAGAAGAACGCCATCGTCCTGGACGACAGGTCGCAAAAGGTGGCCGGGCTGACCATCTACGGGCTCGGGGACCCGCGCTTCACCCCCGACAAGTCCGTGCCCGTCAACTCGACCCCGCAGGCGCTCGGCCAGTTCGCCCGCGCCCACCTCGCCGGGGTGGGCGAACCGGACCTGATCGCCGTACACGACCCCGACGTCGGGCGCGGCTTCTCCGGCGTGGCCCCCATGATCCTGGCCGGTCACACGCACGACCGGAGGACGAACATGCTGCCGACGGGCACCCGCATGCTCGTCCAGGGCTCGACGGGCGGGGCCGGCCTGCGCGCGCTCGAACACGCCCAGCCCACCCCCGTCCAGGCGTCCGTCCTGTACTTCGACAAGGAGACCCGGCGCCTGCGTGCCTGGGACGACATCACGCTCGGCGGGCTCGGGGAGCAGTCGGTGTACATCCAGCGTCACGTGGAGCCCAACCCGCAACGTATGATTTCCCCGGAGCCAACGAACGGCCCGTCTCCAACGGGATCGATCACTGGCACCGGGTCACCGACCGCCGGTTCGTCGCTTTGGCATCAGGGGCAATCGTCCCCTATGCTTCAGAGGTCTCCGACGGAAGGCGACAGGGAATCCTGAGCCCCCATCGTCTAGCGGCCTAGGACACCGCCCTTTCAAGGCGGCGGCACGGGTTCGAATCCCGTTGGGGGCACTGCGAGCGCCTGGCGCACCGCAAATCGGCTGGCCAAAGGTCACCGAAGAGCTGGTAAGCTAAGCGAGCGCAAACAGCAAGAAACGCAAGGTCCTGTAGAGCAGTTTGGAGTGCTCGCCACCCTGTCAAGGTGGAGGTCGCGGGTTCAAGTCCCGTCAGGACCGCTCTAGGTCAGGTAGCTCAGTTGGTACGAGCGTCCGCCTGAAAAGCGGAAGGTCGGCGGTTCGACCCCGCCCCTGACCACATCACACGACCAGCAAGAACACCCCGAACGGATCACCGTTCGGGGTTTTTTGATCTCCAGTGACAGCAGCAGTGACAGCAACGTCGCCGCCTCCGCTGCTGGGCCCGTCCATGGCAGGCTGATGCTCGTGTGGTTACTTCCTTGGCCTCTAGCGAAAGATCCGGATCACGGCACGGTGTTACCCAGGGCGCTTCGGACAGTTCGTGCCGTCGACACTGCCACGATGATCGAATTGCTGCGTGAGACCTCAGGCTCTGTCAAGCCGCAGGCCATCGAGCTTCGGGCTGCTCATCTTGCTTCGGGCGGAACCCACTATGTGATTCCATGGCCACGTAGGTCGTGGGATGTGCCGGTAAAAGGCTGCATCTCTGCGGCCATGGTGCTCAGAATGAACGACGGTGCGCTCATCAAGAGCGGTCTTAACAGGCCTGTACCGATGCTGCGGTTCCAGCAGCTTCCCAAGACGCTGTCACGATGGGAGGAGCATCGGACAGCGCGGCGCGCCAGGGGCATAAGGCGGGACTTCCATGTGTGGTCCCGTGATCACCGGCACGACCACAGTTGCAAGCACCCGCGCTGCGTTGAAGAGCGTGACGGCCACTGCGCCTGCTACACGTTCTCGGAAGACACGCGGACAGCGCGTGACCGTCCCGCTGGATTGGAACGTGGTTCGGCGCAGGAGGCCGTCAGGGGCTTGATGGCCAAGGGGTTCATGGAGATTCGTGCCGTCAGCCACCTGGCGGAGCGCGCGTTGGCCGATGGGGAGACCGATGCGGCACTGAGGCATCTGGAGCACATGCGCATGATCGCCAACGTGTGTCACAACCTACCGGCCGATTTTCTGCCCAAGCGGCGCAAGGCCCGCGAGCGAAAGGTCATCGAGAGCCTCCGATTCCACCTACGGGAACTCGGCCCCGACGATCGTGCTGCTCAGTGGGTCGCGGGGCACCTGGAAGGTCGGGGGTTCGACTACGTTCGTGTTCTCCGCGATCGGATGTAATGGAAGCACGCTCGATAACGGCGTCACCGAGCGTGCTTGATCTTCAGCCCTGAAGGCGGCTGGCCATCCGAGGGCGTCGCCCAGCCTGCGCAGGGCAGTGCGCTTGTCGTCGAGGGAAGCGTGGGCGTAGATCGTCATGGCTACTTCGACGTCGCTGTGGCCGACGATGTCGCGGACGACCTGGGGCGGGACGCCCACCTTGATGTACATCATCATGTACACTGATGGAATGAAGGTGATGACTATGTCCGAATCGCGGGCCAACTACGCCGCCACCCTCGACGCCGTCATCGATGACCAGGAAGAGGTCCTCATCACCCGCCCCGGCGGAGAAGGCGTCGTCATGGTGTCGCAGCGCGAATACGAGTCGATGCGCGAGACGCTCTATCTGATGGCCTCTCCTGTCAACCGCAGGCGGCTGTCAGAGGCGGTCGCCCGCCTGGAGGCCGGCGGCGGCACCGTCCGCGAACTGGCCGATGAGGACACCACCTCGTGAAGATCCTTTTCGACGAGCTTGCCTGGGAGGACTACTGCTACTGGCAGCGAGAGGATCGACGCATCCTCAAAAGGATCAATCAGCTGATCGCCGACGTAGCCCGAAACGAGAACGAGGGCATCGGCAAGCCAGAGCCGCTGAAGTATGAATGGGCCGGCTACTGGTCCCGGCGCATTACCTCAGAACACCGGCTCGTCTACCGCGTCAACGACGACACCATCCTGATCGCCGCCTGTCGCTATCACTATGAGAAATAGCGGCCGTCCGGCCGGCAAGCCCCGGCAACCCGCTGCGTCACCGCCTGCATGCGTCCGACCATGGCCTCGATCAGCGAGCAGGGTTGTTGTCCCGCCTGAAAAGCGGAAGGTCGGCGGTTCGACCCCGCCCCTGACCACAGTCATTGACCTGCTATAACGCCCCGGAGCGAATATCGCCCGGGGCTTCTTCGTGACGAACTGCGTGACATCCGTCGTGGCGGCGCGCGCCTTCGGGCGGAGTGGAACGGCGAGAAGAACACGGAGAACGCCCCGGACGGCTCATCGTTCGGGGCTCTTTTCGTCTATGGTCACAGGGCATCGCCCCGTACCTCGGTCGGACGGCGTTCGAGCGTTCGGCCGGAGTGAAAGGCGGGACTGTTGCGGTTTCGACTCCTCGGCCCGATGCGGATCCAACCCGGTGACACACCCCTGCGGATCGCGGCGCCCAAGCAGCGCACCCTCCTCGCCATGCTGCTCGCGCAGGCCCGGCACACGGTGCCGGTCCACTCCCTGGTGGCCGAGGTGTGGGACCAGCGACCTCCCGCCTCGGCGGTGGCGAACCTGCGTACCTATCTCATGCGGCTGCGTCACCTGCTCTCCACCTGTGGCGACCACCCGGACGGAGAGCGGCTGGTCACCTCGGAGGGTGGTTACCTGCTCCGGGTCGAGCCCGCCGAGCTGGACCTCTTCCACTTCGAGACGTTGTCCGGCCACGGTCGCCGGTCGCTGGAGCAGGGCGACCTCGAAAGGGCGCACGACGAGTACGTCAAGGCCCTCGCGCTGTGGCGGGGCGCGGCGGTCGAGGACGTGCCGCTCGGCCCGGCCCTGAGAGAGGTCGTCGCCCACCTGACCGACCGCTACCTGAGCACCGCCGAGGAGTTCACCGGGGTTCAGCTCGCGCTCGGCAGGCACGCCGCGGCGGCCGAGCGGCTGCGCGCGTTGACGGTGCGCCATCCGCTGAGGGAGGGGTTGCACGGCAGGCTCATGGTCGCGTTGTACCGGTGCGGGGACGTGGCCGGCGCACTGGCCGCGTTCGGGGCGGCCCGCCAGGTCCTGGCCGACGAACTCGGCGTGGCGCCCGGTCCCGAACTGCACCGGTTGCACCAGGCGATCCTGCGCAGGGAACCGGACGTGGAGCTGCCGGGCGGGCCGGCGGCCGTGCGGGTGCGGAACGACCACCGGCGGCCACGCCAGTTGCCGCGCGAGCCGGTGGTGTTCGTGGGCCGGTCGACGGAGCTCGCCCAGGCGCTCGGCGTGCTGGACCGCGAGACGACGGCGGGATTCGGCGCACAGGTGCTCGCGCTGCACGGCCCCGCGGGAGCGGGGAAGTCGGCTCTGGCACTGCGGGCGGCGTACCTGGCCGCCGATCACTACGCCGACGGCCGCCTCTACGCCGATCTGCAGGGTTCCGCCCCGGACCGGCCGCCGCTGCGGCCCGTGGAGGTGCTCGGCCGGTTTCTCCGGGCGCTGGGGGTGCCGCACGACGACGTACCGGCCACGCAGGCCGAGGCGGCGGCCGTGTACCAGTCGCTGCTGGCCGGCCGGAGAGTCCTCGTGCTCCTGGACAACGCCGTCGACGCGGCGCAGGTGACGGACCTGATTCCGGGCGGCGACGGATGCGCGTCGCTGGTCACCAGCCGGATCATGCTGTCCACCCTGGACGCCGTACAGATCTCCGTCGGCATGCTCGACCCGCAGGACTCGGTACGGATGCTGACGCTGCTGGCGGGCGAGACCCGGGTGACCGCCGAGCCCGAGGCGGCGGCCGACCTCGCGCACCTGTGCGGTCACCAGCCGCTGGCGCTGCGCATCGCGGGCGCCCGCCTCGCCGGCCGGCCCGACTGGTCACTCGGACGCTTCGCCGAACGGCTGCGGGACCGGCGGCGGCTCGACGAACTGCAGACCGCCGGCCTGAGCGTCCGCTCCGGCTTCGAGGTGAGCCTCGCGTCGCTGGCGGAGAGCGCGAGCCCGGTCAAGGACGTGGCCATGCGCGCCTTCCTGCTGATCGGCGCGTTCGACCTGCCCGAGATCGGCATCGAGCACGCCGCCGGACTTCTCGGCGTCGAGACGAAGGTCGCCGAGGCCGCGCTCGACGAGTTGCTGAAGGCACGCCTGCTCGAACCGATCGGCGCCGACCGTTTCCGCATGGACGATCTGCTGCGGCTCTTCGCGGCCGAGCTGGCGGAGCCGGCCCCGATGTAGCGCCGGTGTACCGCCTTTGTAGGCGCTCTCTCTAGCGTCCTGAGCCAACACGGCATCCGCCTGGTACGGCGCGTACTTCCTGAGGGTCTGCTGACGGCTCCGACGGCGTTCGGCGTCGCCGCGGGGCCCGGCGGGAATGGGAACGGACTGGCCAGATGATGCTCTATCTGCTGACGACCTGCCGGGTACTGCTCGTCGGGGTCTTCGTGCTGGCGCTCGCGAGCAAGGTCCGCGGGCGTGCCGCCTTTGACGCGTTCGCCGCCTCGATCAGGGCGCTCGGGCTGCTCTCGGGTGCCGGATCGGCGGTGGCGGCGTACGCGCTGGTGGGGGTGGAGGCGGCGGTGGTGCTCCTGCTGTTGTTCCCGTCCACCGCGATCGTGGGGCTGACCGCGGCGGTCGCGACCCTCGCCGCCATGACCGCCGGTATCCTCGCCGCGCTGCGCAGGGGGCGGCGCGGGCCGTGCCGGTGCTTCGGAGCCTCCGACACACCGCTCGGCCGGGTGCACGTGGTGCGCAATCTGCTGCTGATCACAGGTGCGGCCGCCGGGCTCGCGGCCGGACTCGCCGGTGCGGGCACGGGGTCTCCCGCCCACCCCGCCGGCCTCGCCCTGGCGGCGGTCGTGGCCGCCGTGGGCATCCTGGTCGTCGTACGACTGGACGACCTCGTGAGTCTGTTCACCGCCTCGTCTCGATGACCGGAAGTGAGATCGTCCGATGCCCTTTCTGATCGCCGCCATCGTGCTGGTGGGTGCGCTCTGCCTGTTCGATCTGGTGCTCACCTTCGCGGTGCTGCGCCGCCTGCGCGAGCACAGCGCCGAGCTGGAGCGCCTGCTCAACGAGCCGAGGACGCTGCCCTATGATCCCTCGTTCCTGATCGGACGTACGCTGCCGGGCGCCGCCACGCGTGCCGTGCCCAGCCCGCGGCTCGTGGGGTTCTTCGACGCCGACTGCGGCACGTGTCACGAGCACGCCCCGAAGTTCGCGGCCGAGGCCCGCCCCGGCACGGCCCTGGCGTTCGTCACCGGTGCAGGGCGGCAGGTCCAGAACCTGGTCGACGTGGTCGGCGAGGCGTCCGCCGTCGTCGTGGCGGAGGAGGCGGCCGCCGTGGTGGCCGACCTCGGCATCCGGGCGTTCCCGCTGTTCCTGCGGCTCGACGCGGAGGGCAGGATCGTACGGGCGGACCTGGACGTGGAACGCCTGGCCGAAACGGCCTCGACGGTATGAGCCCGGCGTCCGCCGCCGACGACGCGCCGGGCGACGACCTGCCCAGGAGACCGCTGCACCACGCCGCCGCGGTGGCGCTGCTGTCCTGGCGGGCCGGGCCCGGCCTGGTGGTGTGCCAGCTCGCGGTCACGATCGTCACCGGCCTGCTGCCGACCGGCACGGTGTGGGGGACCAAGCTCCTCGTCGACGGGCTCACCGCCGGTGACCCGGATCAGGCATTGCGCGCGGCCGGCGGCCTCGCCCTGCTCGGCCTCGCCTCGGGAGTCCTGCCGCATCTCACCGCCTACCTGCGGGCGGAGCTGGATCGGCGACTGGACCGGCTGCTCCAGGACGAGCTCTATACCGCGGTCACCGGCTTCCAGGGTCTGTCACGCTTCGAGAACCCGGTGTTCCTCGACCGGCTGCGCATGGCGGCGGAGGCGACCGGCGGCGCGCTGACGCCGGTGACCTCGGGACTGTTCGACGCAGGACGCAATGTGATCACGCTGGTCGGTCTGCTGTTCAGCCTGACGCTGCTGAGCCCGGCCATGGCGGGCCTCGTGACGGTGGCCGCCGTTCCCGTTCTGATCGCGCGGATGGCCATGGTCAGGCGGCGCGTGGGAGTGCTGGCCGGGCTCTCCGCCACGGCGCGGCGTCAGATCCTCTACTCGTCGCTCATCACCGACGTCCGGGCGGCGAAAGAGGTTCGGCTGTTCGGGCTCGGCGGCTTCCTCAAGGGCCGGGTGCTCGGCGAGCTGGCCAGGTCGCAGGCCGGTGAACGACGGCTGGACCGGCGCGAGGCGGTCATCCAGTCGCTGCTCGCCCTGCTCTCCACGGCCGTCGCCGGAGCGGGGCTGCTGTGGGCGGTGTTCTCCGCCCTGAGCGGAGGGCTGAGCCTCGGTGACGTGACGGCGTTCGTCGCCGCCGTGGCGGGGACGCAGACCGCGCTGACCGGGCTGGTGGAGACCGTGGCGGGAGCCCATCAGGCGCTGTTGCTCTTCGGCTACCACGCCGAGGTGACGTCGATGCCCGACGACCTGCTGCCGCCGCCTCGCGAGAGCGCCGAGCTGCCCGCGATGCGGCACGGCATCGAGCTGCGCGACGTGTGGTTCCGATACGACGACAGCCATCCATGGGTGCTGCGCGGAGTCGACCTCACCATCCCGTACGGCGCCTCGGTGGCGCTGGTGGGGCTCAACGGGGCCGGCAAGAGCACGCTGATCAAACTGCTCTGCCGCTTCTACGATCCGACGCGCGGCGCGATCTACTGGGACGGCGCGGACCTCCGCGACGTGCCGCCCGGCGAACTGCGCCGCAGGATGGGCGTGCTCTTCCAGGACTACATGTGCTACGACCTCACCGCGGCGGAGAACATCGCGATGGGGGAGATCGACGCCCTGCCCGACCGGGCCAGGATCGAGGCGGCGGCCCGCCTGGCCGGTGCGCACGACATCGTCCGTACGCTGCCGCGGGGCTACGACACGCTGCTCAGCCGGATCTTCTTCGGACTGGAGGACGAGAACGACCCGCAGGCCGGGGTGGTGCTCTCCGGCGGCCAGTGGCAGCGCCTCGCTCTGGCCCGCGCGCTCCTCCGTGAGGGGCGCGACCTGCTCATCCTCGACGAACCGAGCGCGGGCCTGGACGCCCAGGCCGAGCACGAGATCCACAGCCGGCTGGTCGAGCACCGCGCCGGACGTACCAGTCTGCTCGTGTCGCACCGGCTCGGCGCGGTCCGGGCCGCGGACGTGATCGTGGTCCTGCGCGACGGCGAGATCGTGGAGCAGGGCACGCACGACGACCTGATGGCGGTCGGCGGCGAGTACGCCGAGCTGTTCGAACTGCAGGCGAAGGACTATCTGGCCGAGGCCGAGCCTGCCCGGACCCTGCTCCGCTGAAGATCGGGAAAGGTGCGATGAACGCGGTCACATGGGTGCTCTGCGGGTTGTCGGCCGCCGTGTTCGTGCTGGTCGTGGGCCCTTGGCGGGTTCGCCGCAGGTGACGTCAAGCCGGCGACGGAAGTGACTCGTGAGGTTCCAGCTTCTCGGTCCCCTGTGCGTCCAGCCCAGAGGGACGCCCATCCGGATCTCGGCACCCAAGCAACGCACCGCCCTCGCCATGCTGCTCGCGCACGCCGGACGCACCGTGCCGATCCGGTCTCTGGTGGCGGAGGTGTGGGACGGGCGGCCTCCCCGCTCGGCTGTGCCGAACCTGCACACGTACGTCATGCGTCTCCGGCACCTGCTGTCCGCCGCCGATGATCGAACCGAGGGCCGGCTGGTCACCGTCGAAGGTGGTTACCTCCTGCTGGTCGAGCCCTCCGAGCTGGACCTGCTCCTGTTCGACGGGCTGCTCACGCACGCCAGGAAGGCGCTCTCCCGAAGGGACCTGCGCGCGGCGGAGGACGCGTACGACCGAGCCCTCGGGATCTGGCGGGGGACGCCCGCGGCGGACGTGCCCTTGGGCCCGGTGCTCCGGAATGTGGTCGCCGACCTGACCGACCGCTATCTGAGCACCGTGGAGGAGCACATCGACGTCCGGCTCGCGCTCGGCTCGCACCGGGTGGAGGCCGACCGGCTCCGCGACCTGACCGCGCGATATCCGCTGCGGGAGCGCCTGCACGGCCAGTTGATGGTGGCGCTCCACCGGTGCGGGGACGTCGCGGGCGCGCTGGAGGCGTTCGCGACGGCCCGCCGGGCCCTGGCGGACCGGCTCGGGCTCGACCCCGGCGCGGAACTGCGCCGATTACACCGGTCGATCCTGAACGGGGACACGGGTCCGGGTCACTGGGGCATCCACCCCGGCACCCACGCGTACACCGGAGTCGTCACGCTCGCCGGCGGAGACGGGCATCGGCGTCCACGCCGCCTGCCTCCTGAGCCCGCGGCGTTCGTCGGCCGGCGATCCGAGTTCGCGCGAGCGAGCGACGTGCTGCGCGCGAGCGCGCCGCCGGGCGCCGGAGTCCGGGTGATCGCGCTGCACGGCGCGGGCGGCGTCGGCAAATCGGCATTGGCGCTGCGTCTGGCGCACAGTGCGGCCGGCCGTTACACCGACGGCCTGCTCTACGTCGATCTGCGCGGATCGAGTCCCGGTGCCTCGCCTCTGCGGCCCGCCGAAGTGCTCGGGAGCTTCCTGCGCGCCCTTGGCGTTCCCGGGCGTGAGGTGCCCGGGACGACGGCGGAGGCGGCCGCCGCCTACCGGTCGCTGCTGGCCGACCGGCGGATGCTGGTGATCCTCGACAACGCGGTCGGCGCCGAGCAGGTGATGCCGTTGATACCGGCGAGTGACGGCTGCGCCGTGTTGATCACCAGCCGTACCATGCCGGCGACCGTGGACGCGGTGCCGATCGCGGTCGGCCTGCTCGACGAGGCGGACGCGGTGCGCCTGCTGTCGCTGCTGGTAGGGGAGTCCCGGGTGGGCGCCGAGCCCGAGGCGGCGGCGGACGTGGTCCGCTGGTGCGGCTACCACCCGCTGGCGTTGCACATCGCGGGCACCCGGCTGACAGGACGTCCGGACTGGTCCTTGCGCAGGTTCGGCGAGCGACTGCGCGACCGGCGACGGCGTCTGGACGCGTTGCGGGCACCCGGTCAGAGCATCCGGTCCTGCTTCAAGGTCAGCTACGAGCTGCTGACCGACCGCGCGGGCCCGGTCAGGACCGTGGCCGCCCGCGCCTTCCGGCTGCTGGGCGCGCTCGACCTGCCCGAGGTCGACCTCGGGCACGTCGCCGCGCTGCTCGGCGTCGATCCGGGCCTGGCCGAGGCGGCACTCGACGAACTGGTCGAATTTCGCCTGCTGGAGCCGGCCGGCGCCCGCTTCCGTATGCACGACCTGGTCAGGCTGGTGGCGGCGGAGCTCTCAGCCGCCCATGACGCGCAGGAGGGGCGAACCCGCGCCGTACGGCGGGCCCGGCCGCTGACGGCGACCAGCGGGAGGGGACTGTAGCGCCGATATACGGGTGGTCGTATGCCCTGCCGATAGCTTCCTGATCAAGATGTACCTCCACGAAAGGAGCGAACCGCCATGATGGGCACACTGGAAAGGCTCGGCGACCGGGTTCTCGAGATGCTGGTGCCGAAGGCGACCGCGAAGGCCGACTCCTCCTACTACGTGACCTGCTCCTGCTCGCAGATGGTGCGGAAGAGGAAGCTGTGCCACGTCGTCGGCGGCACGTCCGGGTGCACCGCCTGCATCTACACCGACGTCTGGTTCTGCTAGGGCTTCGGATCCAAGCGACGGCTCCACGCCAGGGGCGGGTGGGCCTCCCTGGGAAACGAGGAATGCCCCACCCGCCCGTACGACCTCATCGGATCAGGCGCAGACCCGCGTCCGATCCCAGTCCATAACCGTCACCCGCTGCCGCTCCTCGAAACGAGGGTCAAGCAGGGTTCGTCAGCCCTCTCAAGAAACAGGGACCGCCCTTTGCATCCAGTTCTGATCCATGTTCGTATTGCTGTGCCACTGGATGACCGGCGCGCCCTTGCTCAGACTGCTACGGGCAACGGCCAGGTACATGTCGCTGTTCTCGTTCAGCAGGCCCCAGCCGTTCCCGGAGCCCATGGAAATCACTTTCCACTTCTGCTCGAGGCCCCCGTTGCATTTCCATTGGATGGCGCGCGCACCGGCGGCCAGGCTGGCGCCGCCAATGGCGAGGCACTTGTCGCTCTTGCGGTTCCTGAGCTCCCCGTTGCCCGCCCAATACCAAAACTGGCTACGGTTTCCGGTGCATTCCCACTGGATGGCGTATGAGCCATTGGCCATGCTGCCGTTCTCGATGGCCAGGCACAGGTCGTAAGCACCATTGTAGGGACGCAGTTCGAACGTGGTTGCGGCGTTGGCCGGTGCCGTGCCGGCAAGCGACGTCGCGATGGCAGCCGAACCGGCCGCCATCGCGATAGAGGCCTTTCGGAGAATGTTGTTCACAAGTCGCCCTTCCGATAGATGGTCTGACTCCTGAGAAGCCGTCGACCAGGAGATCCGGTTATCGATGCTGCGTCGATGTCGATGTCGATGTCGATGGCGGGGGCGAACAGACGAGTCACCCCGCGGCGGGCCACATGCCGTCCGCAGTCGATGTCGGCGACCTCGGGCACGGGACCAGCACGGCGAACTCTGCGCCTCAGATGTTTCGCGGGTCAAAGCAGACCAGCTTCACTTCCCACTGTCCAATATCACTGCGAGCCGGTCATCGATAATGAATCGGATATCACGCCTGATCTAGGCATGGCATGGCCGCAGGCCAGGAACCGGTGATGGCCGCCCGCACGACGTCATGGTGATGAAACTGTTGGTTGATCGCTAACTAAGCATGCATGTCCGGGAGGAAAACGGGCGCCGTTGATCGCGGGAACGTGCCAGCGTGACACGGTTGTGGCCAGTGCGATCCGGGTTCCGTCCTGGCGAATGTTCTTCTCCCGGAGGTTCTATACCCTGGCGTCCGCCGTTCGTTGTGATCACTTGAGTCCGTCCGCGCATGGAGCATGCGCTGATGTGCTGGGCCGTTTCATCTGTTCCGCATGCCTCGAAGCAGGTGCCGACAAGAAACAGACGGCCTCATCTACAGGGAGAAAACCTGCGTGGACGCCGCCACGCTTGTCGCGGCTTCGTCGCCGGGCGCCGCATCGGCCAACTCGAACCTGCTACCCGATCTCTGGGTGAGAGCCTTCAATGGTGCGACCAATGATGTCGCCACAACAGGGCTGTGTTTGGCCCCCGTTGACTGGGTGTCAGGTTCGCCGACTATGATCACGTACTGCGGAACAGAAACAGCAAGCTGTGGCTGGCCGTCGCCGGTGGCAGCTTCAAAGCAGGCGCCAAGGTGATCCAGTGGAAGGACGGCCATAAACTGGAGCAGCACTGGCAGCAGCACCGCATCCGTTAGAAATCGATCATCTGACGCGACCGGTCGGAGGGCTATCCGGGCGCGGCGTCGATGCCCCAGCGGCCAGCGCCGAGTAGGTGCAGGTGGTGGGTGTGGAAGGCGCTGAGGGTGCTGCGGTGGCCGACGCTGACGAGCATGCACTGTGGCAGGCGTTCGCGGATGAGCCGGTAGAGCGCGTGTTCGAGGCCCTCGTCCACGGCGGAGGTCGTCTCGTCGAGGAAGGCCAGGCTGGGGCGGGTCAGCAGGATCCTGGCGAACCCGAGCCGCTGCTGCTCACCTGGCGACAGCGTGCGGGTCCAGTGGGTCTCGTCGTCGAGGCGGTCCTCCAGGTGGCCGAGCTGAACCCAGCGCAGCGCCTCGCGGGCCCGATCCTCGCTGATCAGGTCGCCGGGTTCGGGGTAGGCCAGCGCGGTACGCAGACTCCCCAGAGGCACGTACGGCTGCTGCGACAGGAACAGCGTGTGCGTCCCCACGGGACGGCGGACGATGCCGTGGGCGTGCGGCCACAGGCTGGCCAGGCTGCGGAGCAACGTGGTCTTGCCGCTTCCTGAAGGCCCCCTGACGAGGAGCGCCTGCCCCGGGCTCAGGCTCAGGGTCAGGCCCTCGATCAGCGGCTGGCTGTTGGGCCGCCACACGCGCAGGTCCTCGATCTCCAGCGCGTCGGCCCGGTGGATGACGGCCGGGCCCGACAGGGCGCGCGACTCCTGGTTGGCGTCCATCAGGGCCGTGAGCCGTTCCAGTGTCGCCCGGTAGGAGGCGAAGTCCCCGTAGGAGTTCCTGAAGAAGGACAGCGCGTCGTGCACCTGGCCGAAGGCGTCGGCGGTCTGGGTGACGTCGCCGAGTGAGATCGTTCTGTGGAAGAAGCGCGGCGCCTGGATGATGTACGGGAACACCACCGACGCCTGCGACACCGCGCCGTTGAACACCTGGAGTCTCAGCGACCGTTTGGCATAGGCCCAGGCGTTGCCGATGACGGAGGAGAATCTGGCGGTCAGCGTCGTCCGTTCCACCCCCTCGCCGCCGTAGAACGCGACGTTCTCGGAGTTGTCCATCAGCCGCATCAGGGCATAGCGATACGAGGCGGACAGCTTCTCCTGGAGGAAGTTGAGCCGGATCAGCGGGCGGCCGATCCTGAAGGCCACGAACGACGCGATGATCACATAGGCGTAGGCGAGGAAGACCATCGCCCTGGGCACCTGGTACCCGAAGATCGTCATCGCCCCCGACAGCGACCAGAGGACGGCGGTGAACGACATCAGCCGCAGCGCGGCGGCGATCGCGTTGAGCGAGAGGCCGTAGGACTGCTGGGCGAACATCGAGATGTCCTGCTCGATGCGCTGGTCGGGGTTGTCGACCGGGGCCGTGACGAACCTGCCCCGGTGGTAGGCCCGCCCGTTCAGCCAGTCGGCGAGCGCGTGGTCGTTCAGCCAGGTACGCCAGCGGATGGTCAGCCGCTGGGCGATGAGATAGGCGAGCTGGCTGCTGGAGACGTAGATCGCCGCCAGCACCCCGATGACGAAGACGTGGAACCAGAACGTGTCCGCGTTCATCGCCTGCAGCGACGTGAACAGGCCGTTGGACGCGTACGACAGCAGCACCTCGAGGCGCACCCCGAGCACGGTCAGCCAGAGCAGGAGCAGCAGGGTCAGGAGCAGCCGCCAACCGGCCCAGGTGCGGCCGGGCCGGAAGTAGGCGAACGCCAGCCGCCGGAACTGCCGCCCCCAGCGCGTGTAACGCGTCAGCAGCAGGACCGCCACGGCGCCACCGAGGACGATGCCACCGGAGTGCTCCGCGGTCGAGGTGAATGACGTGAGCCATTCGTGCCGCCAGTCCATGACCATGAAAATCCCAAAAGTCCTATATGTGCCCCTTTGGGAAGGTTAACGGATCGGGTAGCGTGCCCCCACGTTCCGTACAAGTCCTTGACCTGCGCTTTCCCTGCGGACCGCTACGGCGCGTTCACAACAGGTCACCCACGCGGAGGACGGCGCCGAGGTTGCGGCGGCGGCCGACGGCGGTGTGCGCGTACGCGCCGAGCACAGCGCAGACGGCCAGCCCGCCCGCCAGCGCCAGGGGCGTGAGCAGGCCGGGGGAGTAGTCGCCGACGGGCAGGCCGCCGGCGTACGAGGCCATGTCCACGCCGGGCCCGAGCGCCCCCGGCAGCACCAGGCCCAGCCCGAGGCCCACCAGCGCCGTGACGAGGACCATGGGCAGCAGCTCCAGCACGGTCAACCGCCTGGCCTGCCGGTCGGACAGGCCCAGCGTACGCAGGAGCGACACCGCCCTGACCCGGTCGGGCGCCCCGATGACCAGCGACAGGACGATCGCGGCCAGCGCGTACGCCCCCAGCGCCACCGTCACCACGAGCAGCGTCGAGGAGACCGTGCCGGTGAGCGGGTCGGCCCGGATGGCGGCCAGCGCCTGCTGCTGGGTCTCCACGGTGGCCGACGGGACCAGCCGCGCCAGCTCGGCGGGCGCGGCGTCGCCCTTGATCAGCAGGGTGTTCGCGGCGGGCCAGGGCAGCACCTCACGCGGCACCAGGAGGAACTGCCCGCTGGAGTAGAACCCGGGGACCGAGTCGATCACGCCCTGGGCGGTCAGCGTCACCGGCGACAGCCACCGCATCTCGAAGGTCCCCCGGCCGCCCAGCCCGGGGGAGAGCAGCGCGGACCCGCTTCCTGACAGCGTGGGCAGGTCGATGGGCGCGTCACCGGCGACCTGCCGCCACTGCGCCAGGTCCACGGCGACGGCGTACGGCCGCTCCCCGGTGTCACCCAACTGCACCCGGCCCGTGTAGGCGAGCGCCACCTGCTCGACCCCGGGGGCCCGGCGTACGCGCTCGATGGCGTCGGCCGGGATGTCCCCGACCGAGGTCAGCTTGATCGGCGCGCCCACCTTCTGCCAGGACGCCATCTGCTGCGTGGTGGCGATCCCGTCGTGGATCACCGCGGCGAACACCGACACGCTCAGCGCGGGCAGCAGGATCAGCACCGGCAGCGCGCTGGCGGAGCGTGCCCTGGCCGCCCTGGTCAGCCCCAGGAACGGCACGGCGCCCCGCCCCCGCGCGGCCAGCCGGACGAGCAGCCGCAGCGGGTACGGGTAGCACCGCAAGGTGATCAGCGCGGCGGCGAGCGCCAGCGCGACCGGGATCAGCAACAGGAACGGATCCTGCTGCGCGGACCCGGCCGTCCCGCGGGCCCGCAGCAGGTACGCGCCCACCGGCGCGAGCACGACGACCAGCGCCTCCACCGTCACCCGCCGCGCGGACGGCCGCACCGCCACCACATCGTCGCGGTGCTCGTGCAGCGGCGTGCGATGCGCGAGCACCACCCGCGTCACGGCGAAGACCACGGCGGCGACGGCCACGACCGCCGGCCCGAGGTGCACGATCGGCAGCACGGGCCCCGGCACGAGGTACGACAGCGCGTACCCGGCCAGGGCCGCGGGCCACACCGCGAGCACGGTCAGCGCGGCCCCCGCGCCCGCCACCTGCCACAGCGACCCGCCGCGCGCCCGCGCGAGCGTCAGGGTGTGCCGCATCCGGTCGGTCAGCAGCCGTACGCCCAGCGCGATCACGCCCAGCGCGACCGCGAGCAGCCCGCCGAGCACCAGGTAGACGATGGTCCGCACGGCGGACAGCGCGATCCCGAAGTCACCGAGCAGCCGGGGGAGCCCGGTGACCAGGCGGTAGTTGATGGTGCTCGTCCCCTGGACCGCCAGTTGCCGCTGGAGCTCGGCGACCGCCGCGTCGACGTCGGGTGCGGCGAGCGCGTTCGCGGCCTGCCCGTCGAGCGGGAGCACCCAGCGGTAGGTCAGGTGGTATTTCCTGCTGTCGAGCACGCTCAGCCCGTCGTCGGACATCAGCGTCGTGGTGTGGAACTCCTCCGGCGCGGTCATCGGCACCACCCAGGTGACGTGCAGGATGTCGGCGTCATGGCTCCAGGAGCGGTCGCCCGGGTCCTTGGCCGTGAAGACGCCGACGATCTTCACCGCGACCTGGGCGCTCTCGCCGATCACCTTGGTCTGGCCGATCCGCAGGCCCATCATGCGTACGGCCTCGTCCACGACGCCCACCTCGATCACCGGGATCGTGGTGCCCTGGTGGAGCATGGTGGACGACTTGCCGGGCGCGAGGCCCTGCACCCAGTCCACCCGCCGGTCGGCGTCGGACAGCCAGCCGAGGTTGAGGTAGTGGAGGGGGTCGCTGGTCTCGGTGACGGGGGTGCGGAAGGTCTTGGCGCTGACGTGACCGGCGGGCCTGACCAGGGGCCGCAGCGCCGCGGGGAGGAGTTCGCGCCAGCGGGGGTCGTGGGATTCGAGCTGGGCGCGTTCGTGCAGGTCGCCGTCGGGTGTGGCCGGTTCGCCCGTCACGGTCAGATCGGCCTGCACGGCGGGGGCGGTGGTCAGCGTCTCGCGCAGCGCCTCGTCGAACGCCCCCTGCATGGTCCTGGGCAGCCCGGCGAGCAGCAGACAGGCGACCGCCGTCAGCACGGCGAGCAGCGCCGCGGTCCCCGCGTGCTCCCGTACGCCCAACGGGATCCTCATCGGTCCTCCACGCTCTGCCCGCGCCGCAGGTGCCGGGCCAGCCCGGCGACGATCGTGAACAGCGCCCCCGCCACCAGTGCCAGCAGCGCGGCCGTGGCCGTCCACGGGATATGGAGCAGCACGCCGGGCGTGACCGCCGACGCCTGTCCGGTCAGGACGATGCGCGGGACCACCAGGTTCCCGACGACCACGGCGAGCGCGGTGCCGGCCACCGGCGACAACCCGATCACGAACGCCTGCTCCGTCACCAGCATTCCGAACATCTGACGGGGACTGGTCCCGAGCGCCCGCAGGACGGCGAACTCGGCGCTCCGCTCCCGCGCCGCGACCACGGCGTTCACCAGGAACCCGAGCACCGCGAACCCGAGCGCCGCGGCGAACCCCAGGATCAGCGCCCCCTGCAGCCCGCTGGCCAGCGGGTCGTCCCGCAGCTTGGCGGTCAGCTCACGCCGGTCGAGCGCGGTCACGTCCCACTGGGGGTGCTCGCGGAGGATCTCCCGCGCCGGTACGGTGTCGGCGGCGGCCAGCCACCACTCCGTGGCGGGGCGGGGCGACTGCGCCGCGGCCAGCTCGTACGCCTGCATCGTCCCCCAGTCGGCGAGCACGGCCTGCTGCCCGGGGGCGCTCGTCGGCATGCTCGTCACGATGCCGACCACCTCGACCCGCTGGACCCGTCCGGCCAGGCGGGCCGGTCCGCTCTGTCCGACGCCCAGCTTGAGCGCGGTGGCCAGGCCGGGGGTGAGCACCACGGGCAGCGGTTCGGGCTCCCGGGACGGGGCGAAGGCGATCACACCCGGTGCCGCGCCGACGGCCTGGGACACCGGCACGTCCCGCCCGTCCGCGCTCAGCCCGGTCAGGCGAACGGCGCCGCCCGGCCCGGTCGGTTCGCCGGTGATGAGGCCGCGCAGGGCGAGCGGGTACGTGATCTCGCCGGAGCGTCCGGCCAGCGCGGCAAGATCGAGGTCGATCCGGTTCGCGCCCTCCCGCAGGTCGCCCAGCGGCAGCTCCTGCCACACGCCCAGCGCGTCGGACAGCACCAGCCGCGCCGTCGCGGCGGCGTCCGCGTCGACCCGCACGGTGAGGGCGCGCGGCTGACCGGGTAGGTCCAGCCTGCCCGCCTGGCGCCCGGCGAGGGCCAGGGACATCTGCGCGACCGTCTGCGCGGACAGGTCGGGGCGCAGGTCGAACAGCTCGCCGAGCTTCGCGGCGTCGAGCCCGAGCAGCAGCGCGCTCTCGCCGCTCACCTCGACCTGGCCGCGGAAGCCGGGGGAGGCCGCGGTGACGCCGGGCAGCGTGGTGAACGCCGTGCCGCGCCCGAGCGACCCCAGCTCCAGCCCCTCGGACGGCCCGGACAGCCGCAGGTCGGCCCCCGCCTGGTGGTCGGCCTGGTCGAGCTGGGACGCCTGCCAGGTGGAGGTGGTGGCCATGGACAGGACGCCCATCGCGATCGCCAGGGTCAGCAGCAGCGCGGGACCGGCGTACTTGAGCGGGCGCCTGCTGACCTGCCAGGCCCCCAGCGCGGGGGCGAGCGTGCGCCTGCGCGAGGTCAGCCGCTCGGCCAGCCGCGACACCCGCGGTACCAGCCGCAGCCCCAGCATGCCGCCCGCGAGCAGGGCCAGCGCCGGGCCGGAGATGATCAGCGGGTCGACGCCGAGCCCGCCCGCCGCCGTCACGGTGACCGGGGCGCCGTAGCGCTGCAACTGCCAGATCGCCAGCGCGGCCACCGCGAGCAGCGCCAGGTCCGCGCCCGCCCGCTCGACCAGCCCTCGCACGCCGCGGCCGCGCGCCGACTGCTCCTCCACGTACGTACGCCGCGCGCCCGCCAGGCTCGGCAGCGCCAGCAGCACGGCCGCGGCCAGCGCCACGCCGAACGACACGAGGAACGCGCCGAGATCGGGCGACGGCGTGAGGCGCACCCCCGAGGCCCTGATCCACGGCAGCCGGTGGACCAGCGCGAGCAGCGGCGGGCCGAGTAGCGGCGCGACGACCGCGCACGGGAGCGCCACCAGCAGCGCCTCACCGGCCGCCAGCGCGGCCAGGCGCACCGTGCCCGCCCCACGTGAGCGCAGCAGCGCCACCTCCATGCGGCGGTGGTCGGCCAGCAGCCGCGCGGTGAGCGTCAGCGCGTACGCGGCGAGCAGCAGCAGTTGCAGCACCGGGATCAGCATGGTCGAGCGGGTCACCAGGGACGCGGTGGCGAGCTGGGTGAGGATCTCGGGCAGGCGGCTGGCGGCCACGCAGTTCGCGCAGCCGGCCGCCGTCAGCCGTTCGCCCGTCTGGCCGATCGCCTCCGCCAGCGGGCGCAGCCGTTCGGGGGCCAGCGTGGTGAGGTCCGGCTCGGCGGTCCAGATGGCTCTGACGCCGGTGGCGAAGCGCGCGACGAACGTCTCCCTCGGCACCATCAGCGGCCCGTACGTGGTGTACTCGCCGCGTTCCGCGCCCCTGCTCAGCAGGTCCTCGCCCGCCCAGCGCTCGCCCATGGGGTCGTCGAGCTGGAAGACGCCCACGACGCGCACCGTGACCGGTCGCCGGTCGAGCCGCCCCTTCGTGACGAACTCCCGGCCGGTCCCGAACCCGGTGGCCACGGCCGCCGACCGCGAGATCGCCGCCTCGACGACCGGTCCGCCGGTGCGCGGCCACCTGCCCGACACCAGCCGGGCGTGCTCGCCGAGCCCGTCGTGGCTGCCGAACCTGAGCAGCTCGGGCAGCTCCTCGCCGTCCTGCCCCGGCATGACGTACGAGTCGGAGCGGAGGCTGGTGGTGACGGCCGGGGGTGTGGTGTAGACCCGGGCCAGCTCGTCCTGTACGGCCCGGTCGTAGCGGGGGAGGGTCTCGGCGGTGACCAGGGCGCTGATCGTGGTGGTCCGCTCCCGGTACGAGGCCGTCTCCATCGCCCTGCGGACGCCGGCGTCGTCGATGGAGGTGGCGTACATCGTCAGCGTCACCAGCGTGACGGTCGCCAGCAGGATCGACCCGAACGCGGCCAGGAGGAGCAGCGGCTCGCTGAGCGCCCTTTTGACGACCAACGGCCCCCGCATGCTTCCCCCTTCGCCCGCTCAGTAGACCTTCGTCGCAGGGGCGGAGCGGGAGCAAGGGCGATCTCTTCAACGGTGACGCACCTGATACGCCCGTGTGATGCGGAAACTGTGACAGAAGTGTGCGCAGGGCGTACCACCCTCAGGTGCGACGTACCATGCGCATGTGACGAGCAGACCCGCCGCGGCGCAGCACCTGCGCGACCTCGCGCTCCTGCGTCGCGTCCGTGACCGGATCGACCGGGAGTACGCGCAGCCGCTCGACGTCGAGGCGCTCGCCCGTGGCGTGAACATGTCGGCCGGGCACCTCAGCCGCCAGTTCCGGCTCGCCTACGGTGAGTCGCCGTACGGCTACCTGATGACGCGGCGCATCGAGCGCGCGATGGCGCTGCTGCGCCGTGGCGACCTCAGCGTCACCGAGGTCTGCTTCGCGGTCGGCTGCTCGTCGCTGGGCAGCTTCAGCACGCGCTTCACCGAACTGGTCGGCGTGCCGCCCAGCGTCTACCGGAGCCGGGCCGCGCGCGCGACGGCGGGGATGCCGTCGTGCGTGGCGAAGCAGGTGACGCGACCGGTCAGGAATCGAGAAGCCCGGGCCGCGCAGCCGCAACTAGCCTGACCTGTATGAACGTCTCCATTCACGCCAGCTTCCTGCCCCATGACGACCCCGACGCGACGCTGACCTTCTACCGCGACGTGCTCGGCTTCGAGGTCCGCAACGACGTCGGCTACGACGGGATGCGCTGGATCACGGTCGGCCCCGCCGACCAGCCTGGCACGTCCATCGTCCTGCAGCCGCCGACCGCCGACCCCGGCATCACCGACGACGAGCGCCGCACCATCACCGAGATGATGGCCAAGGGCACCTACGCCGGCATCGTGCTGGCCACCTCCGACCTCGACGGCCTCTTCGCGCGGCTGCGCGACGGCGACGCCGAGGTGGTCCAGGAGCCCGCCGAGCAGCCGTACGGGGTTCGCGACTGCGCGGTACGCGATCCCGCGGGCAACATGATCCGCATCCAGGAGGTGCGCTGAGCCGCCCGCCGTCCTGGGGCAAGGCTCCTTCCACAGCGTGACTTCCCGGAGAGGGGCCCGTTCCTGCGGTGGTGGATAGGGTCGGCGCATGGAGATCTGGCACAATCCACGCTGCTCGAAGTCACGTACGGCCAAGGCGGCCCTCGACGCGGCGGGCACCCCCTACACCGAGCGCCGCTATCTCGACCAGCCGCCCACCGAGGCGGAACTCGCCGCGCTCGTGACGAAACTGGGCGTCGAGCCGTGGGACATCACGCGCATGTCGGAGCCGATCGCCAAGGACCTCGACCTCGCGAACGCCCCGCGCGACCGATCCGCCTGGCTGAAGGTGCTGGCCGAGCACCCGTCCCTGATCCAGCGTCCGATCGTCATCACCGGCGACGGCCGCGCGTACGTCCCCCGCGACGCCGAGACCCTGAGGCGGGCGCTCGGCGACGACGCTTCTTGAGGCGTGCGCCCGGTTCTCCCCGTCGCCAGGCCGGGCGGGGCGGCCGAGTCACCAGGCCGAGTGGGGCCGCCCCGTCCGGCCTCGCCTATGTCGATGAACAGACCGCGCCGTTCAGGGTGAAGACGGACGGGAGCACGTTCGGGCCGGTGTAGTTGCCGACGAAACCGACCGTGGCCGACGCGCCCGTGGCCAGCGAGCCGTTCCCGGCCTCGTTGACGACCTTGACGGTCGAGCCCTCCTGCGTCCAGACCGCGTTCCATCCGCTGCCCAGGCTCTGCCACGGCCTCGGCCAGGCGAAGGACAACGTCCAGCCGTTCAGCGGGGCGCCGTTGTTGGTGATGTCCAGGGCGCCGACGTAGCCGCTGGCCCAGTCGGACTGGACGGTCAGCCGTACGCTGCACGAACTGGCCGCCGGAGTGCCGGTGGTGAACGTCAGCGGCGACGACGGCCACGACTGGGCGCCGCCGCCGTCACGGGCGATCACGTTGACCGTGTAGCGGGTGCCGGGCCGCAGGTTGCGTACGGTGAACGTGGTGCCGGTGGTCTCGCCGAGCTGCTCGGTGACGGCGCCGTTCTGGCGGAGCACCTCGTACTTGGCGATCGGGCGGGTGCCGGGGGCGGCGGCGGGCCAGGTGATGGTGGCGGTCCTGTCGGTCACGGCGGTGACGGAGGGCTGTCCAGGGGCACCCGGGCGGCCGGTCTCGGTCGCCCCTGAGCGGACGACGAGCGTGGTCAGCGACAGCGGCGGCAGCGTACGGGCGGTCGCGCTGCCGGTGGCGGACGTGGTGATGGAGGTCGCGCCGTTCGTGTGGGTCAGGACGGTCGGCGCGCCCGAGGCCGGGCTGAAGCCCACGTAGTCGATCTCCACCGGGTACGACGTGTCGGACGAGGTGTTGACCAGCAGCACGGCCAGGTCCCCGTCGGGACGGCGGGCCGCGTGCGCGCTCACCTTCGCCTGGCCGGTCGCGGCCCGGACGAACCGGTCGCCGGGCCGGGCGAACCTGCTCACCATCTGCACGGCGTAGTACGGCGCGAAGGGCGTGTTGAGCGCCGGTTCGCACACGGTGCCGTCGGAGGTGCACGTGGCGCTCGACAGCAGGCCGAAGTCGCCGTAGTCGGTGTGCCCCTCGACCTCGGTGACGGCGCCGATGCCGTTGTGCACGTTCCACCAGTCCACCGTGAACACCCCGTTGGCCAGCAGCGTGGCGTAGGCGTCCGCGGCGGCCAGGGCGCCGGGCTGGGTGTTGGTGCCGTTGCTGCTGGAGCCCGTGTTGAACTCGGTCATCGCGATGCCGATCCGCTCGGCGCCGGGCCCGGCGTGCTCGGCGAGCTGCTCGCGGGTGAGCTGGATCATGTCGGGGACGTGCCCGGCCCGGTCCAGGGCGCCCGGGTACCAGTGCAGGATCACGAAGTCGATCTTCGGTCCGGCGATGGACAGCACGACCTCGTTCCACGAGCCGCTGTCGCCCTCGGCGACGATGGCGTCGGGCCAGTTGGCGGGGGTGGTCAGCACCGCGCCGATCTTGATGGCGGGATCGACCGCCTTCATCGCGTCGGCGTAGGCCACGACGTGGCGGGCGTACTCGGCGGGGCTCTTGTCGGCGTGGTCGTCCGCCTCCCAGGCGGCGCCGTAGTGGCCGTTGCCGTAGTTCTCGTTGCCGATCTCCCAGTACGTGATGCCGTAGCCCTTGACCACGTTGGCGTGGCGCACCCAGGCGGCGGCCTCCTCGGCGGTGCCGGTGCCGTAGTTGGCGGTCACCATGGCCTGCGCCCCCGTACGTCGTACGCCGCGCATGAACGTGTCGAAGTCGGTGTTCGGGGCCACGTAGCCGCCCGGGGCGGTGTGGTCGGCCCAGTGGTAGATGTCGGAGTAGGAGCCGCCTGGGTAGCGCAGCAGCTTCGTACCGGCGTCTTTGAGGAGGTCGGCGGTCTGGTCGGTGCCCAGGTTCGTGTCCCATATCGCGTGGTTGGCGCCGAGCCCCGTCTCCGGGACGGTGGCGAGCCCGGCTCGGGCGTTGACGGTCACCGTGACCGGGTCGGTGTCGTCGGCGTGCGCGGCGGGGGCCTGCGCGGTGGGGGCGTTGAGGGCGGTCAGCGTCAGCAGGACGGCCAACGCGGCTCGTAAGCGGGTTCTCGGCATCGGCGCACCTCGTACTGGGGGGCGGGTAGTCACTCGACGCCTCCTCCTGACCAGGAAGCACCATGATCATGAAGTGTGGGGGCGATGCCGTCAACCACGGCTGAAACTTTCACGCCATGGGGCGTTCTTCGCCAACCTTGCCAAACCGGGCTGCGTGGGCCGGGCGCATGCGGCACCCTTGCTCAGACACGCGGGCCGGAAAAGGGGCGGCCCGAAGGGGGACTGAGCATGGCGTTCGACCACAACGACCACTACCACCGGCGGCTCCTGCGTCTGGTGCCGCCGGGCGCGAAGACGGCGCTGGACGTCGGCTGCGGGACCGGACGGTTCGCGCGCCGCCTGGCCGCCCTCGGGCTGGAGGTGGACGCGGTGGACCCGGCCGAGGAGGTGATCGAGGCCGCCGCCCCGGCGCAGGGCGTGCGCTACCGCCACGCCGACATCACGCGGATGGAACTGGGCGCGGGCCGCTACTCCTACATCTCGTGCCTGGCGAGCCTGCACCACGTGCCGTTCGACACCGTCACCAGGCTCAGGGACGCGCTGGCCCCGGGCGGTGTGCTGGCCGTACTCGGGTGCTACCCGGAGACGACGGCCACGGACTACGCATGGAGCCTGGTCGCCGTACCGGTCAACGCGGTGGCCAGGGTCGCGACGGCGGGCCGGGGCACCCCGAGCCCCGCCCCGGTCCGGCGGCCGGAGATGCCGCTGGACGAGATCCGGAGGCAGGCGGCCGTCCTGCTGCCCGGCGCCACCGTCAGCAGGCTGCTCTTCTGGCGCTACCTGCTCGCCTACCGCCGCCCCTGACCCCGTCGCCTGCGGTCACCTCGGAGAACGGCCCTTCGGGGCCACGCCCGCCAGCAGCAGGAGCAGGGCGCTCTGGGCGAGCATGCCCGGCGC
Source organism: Nonomuraea antimicrobica (assembly GCF_039536965.1). NCBI lineage: Bacteria > Bacillati > Actinomycetota > Actinomycetes > Streptosporangiales > Streptosporangiaceae > Nonomuraea > Nonomuraea antimicrobica. The sequence continues at coordinate 114,124 of NZ_BAAAZP010000027.1, forward strand.
GAGCGGCGGGGCCGCCCCGACCGTCTTCGTCAGCGCGTACCACCACTGGGTGAGCGGTGAGAGCGAGTCCCAGCCGGGTTCCATCGCGCCGCCCACGCCGTGGTTGACCGCCATGTGCATGAAGACCCCGTACGCCGAGGCGAGCAGGACGACCACCGCCAGCACCCGCGCCACGGTGAGCGCGCGCCCCGAGTCGCGCAGGCCGAGCAGCACCAACGCGACCACGAGCAGCGCCAGGGCCGCCCACGGGACGAGCTGGACAGGAGACTGCCAGTGGCGCTCGAAGGCGAGTTCGAGGGCGGCGCCCACGATGCCGATCGCGACCAGCGCCAGCAGGCCGAGCCGCAGCACGGCGGTGCCCGCCGGGCGGCGACGCCTGCGCGCCGGGCGCGCGGCCGTCTGAGCCGTCTGAGAGGAAGTAGAGATCATGTGCGGGACCACCGTCCGATGCGAGGGCCTTGGTCGACTCAAACGTCTCCGGGATTCCTCAATGGATTCTCAGCGAATTCTGAAGATCTGCTGAGAAGTCGGGATAGGTGGATCGCAGCCGACCCTGCTCAGACGGACGGGGGCTCGCGCCTCGACCCGGCGTCATCGGAGGGGGGCTCACGCCTCGGCCCGGCGTCGTCGGACGAGGGCTCACGCCGCAGCACCGCGTCGAACACCTGCGCCAACTCGGCCGCGTCCTCTCCCGCGTGATGCGTGTGCGGCACTCCCTCCAGGCCCAGCCGCCGCTTGATCTTCCCCTTGTGCGTCTGGGACCACTCGCTCCCGGTCAGCCCCATCCAGTAACTCCGCAGGTCCACCCCTGACCCGGTGGCTCCGAACGGGCTCTTGCCGGTGTACCGGAAGAAGTACCAGTGCACGAACATGCCGTCCCAAACCGCCGGCGCGGCCAGGAACACCGGCCGCCCGATCTTCCGCAGCCCGTTCACCCAGCGGGCCGCCGCCGTCATCGCGACCTCGGGGGCCGGCGCCTCGCGCAACAGCCGGTCGCGGTCGAGCCCCGAGACGGCCAGCGCCTCGGGCACGAACTCATCGGAGATCGGCCGCAACTCGGTGTAGAAGGACAGGTGCTCCCGTCCGGCCACCGCCATGCCCAGCGAGATCATGCTGTACGGGCCGGGAATGGGCCCGTCGGCCTCGACGTCGACGGCGACGTACAACTCGGGTAGTGCGGACATGGCCGAAAGAATAGCCGCACGATCCGGACGCGGGCCCGGTGGACCGGACGGGGGACGCGCGCGGTGTCCGCACCGCGACGGCGGGTCACCGGCACCGGGCACGCCACGGCTCACATGTTGATCATGTGGCCGGAGAGGCCGTGGATCGCCTCCTTGACCGCCTCGCCCAGCGTCGGGTGCGCGTGCACGTTGCGCGCGACCTCGTGCACCGTCAGGTCCCACTGCTGTGCCAGCGTCAGCTCGGGCAGCAGTTCGGTGACCTCGGGCCCGATCAGGTGCGCCCCGAGCAGCTCGCCGTGCGTGTCGTCGCTGATGATCTTGACGAATCCGGCCGTGTCGCCCAGGCCGTGCGCCTTGCCGTTCGCCGTGAACGGGAACTTCGCCACCTTCACGTCGTAGCCCAGCTCGCGCGCCTGCGCCTCGGTGTAGCCGAAGCTGGCCACCTGCGGCTGGCAGTACGTGGCCCGCGGGATCATGACGTAGTCGAGCTCCATGGTCTCCGCGTCGGCGATCGTCTCGGCCGCGATGATGCCCATGGACTCGGCGGCGTGCGCCAGCATCAGCTTGGCCGTGACGTCGCCGATGGCGTAGATGTGCGGCACGTTCGTACGGCACCGCCCGTCGACCGCGATCGCGCCCCGCTCGGTCAGCGCCACGCCCGCCTTCTCCAGCCCGTAGCCGTCGACGCGCGGCTGGAACCCGATGGCCTGCAGCACCTTGTCGGCCTCGATCACCTGCGTCTGGTCGCCGCGGGTGACGGTGACCTTGACCGAGGCGCCGGTGTCGTCGATGCCGTCCACGCGGGTCGAGGTCATCACCTCGATGCCGAGCCGCTTGTAACGCTTGGCCAACTCGGCCGACACCTCCTCGTCCTCCAGCGGCACGATGCGGTCGAGGAACTCCACGATCGTCACCTTGACGCCGTAGTTGTGCAACACGTACGCGAACTCCACGCCGATCGCCCCGGCGCCCGCGATGACGATGCTGCCCGGCAACGCGTCGGAGAGGATCTGCTCCTCGTACGTCACCACCCGCTCCGACAACTGGGTGCCGGGGATCAGCCTGGTGGTGGCCCCGGCGGCGATGATGCAGTTGGAGAACGTGATCGTCTCGCCGTTCACCTGGAGGGTGTTGGCGTCGAGGAACGTGCCCCGGCCGTCGTACTCCGTGATGGCGTTCTTCTTCATCAGGTAGTGAACGCCCTTGACCCGCCCGTCGGCCACCTTGCGGCTGCGCTGGAAGGCCGCGCCGTAGTCGAAGGTGACCTCGCCGCTGATGCCGAAGGTCTTGGCCTCGTTGTGGAAGATGTGGGCGAGTTCGGCGTTGCGGAGCAGCGCCTTGGACGGGATGCAGCCCACGTTCAGGCAGACGCCACCCCAGTACTTCTCCTCGACGACCGCGGTGCGCAGTCCGAGCTGGGCGGCGCGGACCGCGGCCGTGTATCCTCCCGGACCCGCGCCGAGAACGACGACGTCATAGTGAGTGCTCATGAGTCGGACGATACCGCTCACCCGTGGCTGCCCCCGACCTCAGGACCTCCCCTTGTCAGAGCCGGGCCGCCACCTTGTCAGAGCCCGGGTGAGCTGATCTGCGGGAACGACGCCGCGCCCGCCCGCCCGACCGCCCGAGCGCCCGAGTGCCCACCGCCCCGGGTCACTCGGCCAAGATGGAGGGCGTGATCCGCATACTGCTGGCAGACGACGAGGCCATGATCAGGGCGGGGGTCCGGGCGATCCTCCAGTCCGACCCCGAGCTGGACGTCGTGGCCGAGGCGGGCGACGGCAGGCAGGCGGTCGACCTGGCCATCAGCCACCGCCCCGACGTCGCGCTCCTCGACATCCGCATGCCCAGGCTCGACGGGCTGGCCGCCGCCGCCGAGCTGCGCAGGGCCGCGCCGGGCACGGCGGTGGTGATGCTGACGACGTTCGGCGAGGACGACTACATCGCCAAGGCGCTCGACGTCGGGGCCGCCGGATTCCTGCTCAAGTCGGGCGACCCCCGCGAGCTGATCGCCGGGATCCACGCGGTCGCCGACGGGGCGGCGTACCTGTCGCCGAAGGTCGCCCAGCGGGTCATCAGCCGGTTCGCGGACGGCCGGATGGCCAGGGGCGCGGCGGCCCGTGACCGCATCGGGGCGCTCACCGAACGCGAGCGGGAGGTGCTCGCCCTGCTCGGGGCCGGGATGTCCAACGCGGAGATCGCGCGTGAGCTGCACATCGTGGAGGGCACGGTCAAGGCGTACGTGAGCGCGATACTCACCCGGCTCGACGTACGCAACCGCGTCCAGGCTGCGATCATCGCCTACGAGGCCGGCTTGGTAGCCTGACCCGTGATGTATCGCCTCGTGTTCACGCAGGTCTTGCGGCGTTTCGACGCCGAGGCCGTGCACCGTCTCACCGTGAGCGCCCTCGCGCTCCTCGCCCGGCTGCCGCTGATCAAGCGGCTGCTGCACCAGGCGCTCGCGCCGCACGACCCGGCCCTGCGCGTGAGCGCGTTCGGCGTGCACTTTCCCGGGCCGCTCGGGCTGGCCGCCGGTTTCGACAAGGACGCGGCCTGCGCCGAGGCCATCGCCGCGCTCGGGTTCGGCCATGTCGAGGTCGGCACCATCACGGCCCACGGGCAGCCGGGCAACCCGCGTCCCCGCCTGTTCCGGCTGGTGCGCGAGCACGCGGTGATCAACCGGATGGGCTTCAACAACGCGGGCGCCCTGGCCGCGGCCCGCCGGCTGCGGCGTCCGAGGGGCGTCCCTGTGGTGGTCGGGGTGAACATCGGCAAGACCAAGGTCATCCCCGAGGCCGAGGCGGCGGCCGACTACGTGGCCAGCGCCAGGGCTCTGGCCCCGCTGGCCGACTACCTCGTGGTCAACGTCAGCTCGCCCAACACGCCGGGGCTGCGCAACCTGCAGGCGGTCTCGCTGCTGCGCCCGCTGCTCGTCGCGGTCAAGGAGGTGGCCGACGGCACGCCCCGGCGCACACCGCTGCTGGTCAAGATCGCCCCCGACCTGGCCGACGAGGACGTCGACGCGGTCGCCGAGCTGGCGCTGGAGCTCGGCCTCGACGGCATCATCGCCACCAACACCACGATCAGGCACGGCGGCGAGACCGGCGGCCTGTCCGGCCGTCCGCTCAAGGCGCGCTCGCTGGAGGTGCTCAGGCGCCTGCGCGCCAAGGTCGGCGACCGCCTCACGCTGGTGTCGGCGGGCGGCGTGGAAGACGTGGACGACGTCTGGGAACGCATCCTCGCCGGCGCCACCCTCGTCCAGGGCTACACGGGCTGGATCTACGGCGGCCCGCTGTGGGCCGCGCGCATCCACCGCCAGCTCCTGCGCCGCGTACGCCGCCACGGCCTCAAGTCCGTCACCGAGGCCATCGGCCGTACGGCCTGAGCGCCTTCGGGTGCGATGCCCCGATCGGTCTCCTAAGGTAAGACGATGATCGAAGAAGTGACGCTGGCCGGCGGCGTCGTACTCCGTCTGGCGACCGAGCGGGACGCCGAGGCGATCCAGGCCGCCTGCGTCCGCAACCGCGACCACCTGAAGCGCTGGGAGCCCCGCAGGGCCGAGGAGTTCTACACCCTGGCGGGCCAGTCCGAGCGGCTCAAGAGCGCACTGGGGCAGTACGCCGAGGGCCGGACCGTGCCGTGGGTGCTGGCCGACGGCGACCGGGTGGTGGGCCGCGTGACACTCAACAACATCGTCCGCGGGCCGTGGCTCAGCGCCGACCTGGGCTACTGGATCGACGCCGAATACACCGGCCGCGGCCTGACCACCGAGGCCGCGCGCGAGGTGTGCCGGATCGCCGACCAGGAGGTGGGGCTGCACCGGATCGCGGCGGGCACGCTGCTCGACAACGCGGCCTCCCAGCGCGTCCTGGGCAAGGTCGGGTTCGAGCCGTACGGCGTCGCCCCCCGCTACCTGGAGATCGACGGCCGCTGGCAGGACCACCGGCTGTTCCAGTGCATACTGAACGACCGCCCGGCCACCCTCTGAGGCGCCCATACGGCCGCGAGGCCACCGGGCTCAAACGCTGGGCCGGGTCGACTCCGCGTCGTGCGTCATGGCGTCGATGCGGGCCATCACGTCCATGACCCGCGTCGCGCTCGGCCGGTGCGGACGCCGCCGCTGCCACGGGTGCGGCCCGCCCGCGGGACGATACTCGACCCCGAGAGCGTCCAGCCGCCCCAGGTGCTCGGCCAGCCGGTCGCCGAAGTCGCCGGACGCCGAGCCCGCCCAGGCCACCTCCGCCAGCGCGCACGTGCGCGGCCACAGACGGTAGTCCACCGTACGGGCGTCGGGCACGCGCTCGGTCCAGAGCTGCCCCTGCACCCCGATGACGTGGGCCCGCTCCTCCTCCGTCCACTCGTCGGGCGCGGGACGGAACGCGGCGACGTCCTCGACGGTCGTGGCGTCGCCGATGGCCATCGGCTCGTCGGCGGAGGAGGACTCGGCGTAGTCGAAGTACAGCGGGAACACCGGCGTGGCCACCACGTCGTGCCCGGCGGCGGCGGCCCGGCGGCCCACGTTCATGCCCCGCCACGGCATGACGATCGTGTCCTGGCGCAGCGCGCCGCTGACGAACGCCTCGTCCCACACCACGGCCCGCGTGCCCCGCTCGGCCAGCGCGTCCGCCAGCCGCCGCAGGAACCACGCCTGCAGCTCGCCGGAGGTGTCCAGCCCCAGCGACTCGCGGTAGGCGACGATCTCGGGCGAGGCCGCCCAGTGGTCGAGCACGACCTCGTCGCCGCCGAGGTGCACGTACGGCGTCTCGCCCAGCGCCCCGAGCAGCTCGTCGAAGATCGTGGTCAGGAACTCCACGGTGGGCGGCAGCGGCGACAGGATCGCCGACGAGATGCCCCACCGGTCCAGCACGTCGTACGGCTCCCCGGTAGCCCCCAACGACGGGTACGCCGCCAGGATCGCCGAGGCGTGCCCCGGCACGTCGATCTCGGGGACGATGGTGACGCAGCGGGCACGGGCGTAGGCGCCCATCTCGGCCAGGTCGTCGAGCGTGTAGTAGCCGCCGTGCGGGACGTCGTCGTACGCCTCCGGCTCGCGGTGGTAGTTGGTGGCCGAGCGCGGACGGTGCGAGGAGACCTCGTGCAACAACGGGTAGGCCCGGCTCTCCACCCGCCAGCCCTGGTCGTCGACCAGGTGCAGGTGCAGCCGGTTGAGCTTGTGCGTCGCCATCAGGTCGATCAGGCGGAGGATCTCCCGCTTGGGGAAGAAGTGCCGCGCCACGTCGAGGTGCAGCCCGCGCCAGGCGAACCGCGGCGCGTCCTCGATCCGCACCCCAGGGACCGGCCACGACGCGCCGGGGGAGAACCGGTAGGAGGCCGGGGGCAGGAGCTGGTGCAGCGACTGGGCGGCGTAGAAGGCGCCCGCCCGGCCGCCCGCCGCGATCTCCACGCCGCGTGACCCCACCGTCAGCCGGTACGCCTCCTCGCCCAGCCCCGGATCCCGCCGTACGTCGATCTCGCCCGAGTCGCCGGGCAGCGGGTCGAAGCGGGACAGCGCCACGCGTACGGCGTCGACCAGGTCGCCGGACACCGTCGTGCCCTGCGTCAGGGTGTAGGAGGAGGACAGATCACGAAGCAGCTCTGGACGAGGAATCATGCTTGGAGATAGTGCTGCAATCCGTTCGCCAGCGCCACAGCGATCCGCTGCCGGAACTTCGGGTCACGGAACTTGGCCGCCTCCGCGGCGTTGCGCATGTTCCCGGCCTCGACGAAGATCTTCGGCACCGTCGACAGGTTGAGCCCGCCCAGGTCACTGCGGTAGTTGAGCGCCTTGTCGCCGATGTAGGTGGAGTACGCCAGCCCGGTGCCCGCGCGGAACGCGTCGCGTACGGACAGGCCGAGCCGCTTCGAGGCGCCCACGACCTTGTCCACCGGCCCGTCGATCTTCTTGGGCATGATGACGTGGAAGCCGTGGTGGCCCGGCGCGGAGCCATCGGCGTGCACGGAGATCGCGGCGTCGGCCTCGGCCTTGTTGCCGATCGCGGCCCGCTCGGTGATGCAGGGGCCGACGCCGTCGTTCGAGGTGCGGGTCAGCTTGACCGTGGCGCCCCGGCCTTCGAGGATCTTGACCAGGCGCTTCGAGACGTCCCAGGTGAAGGCCGCCTCGCTGTAGCCGTCGTTCGTGGAGGTGCCCGTGGTGTCGCACGCCTTCCACTGGGTCAGCACGTTGACCTTGCGGTTGACCGCTTTCGGGTCGCGGTAGTTGCCGCCGTTGTGGCCGGGGTCGACGACGACCACCCGGCCGTCGAGCGGCTTGGCCTCGGGCGGCGCCTCCTTCGCCGCCTGCTTCCCCGCCTTCTTCGCCGGGGCGGGGGAGGTGGAGGACTGCCCCGCCGCCGTCGCGGGAACGGCCTGACCTGCCGCGGCGCCACCGGATCCGGCGTCGCCACACGCGGAGGCGATCAGGCCGCAGGCGGCGAGGACTGTGGCTGGGAGAGCACGCATGCCGTCCAAGTTACGGCAAACCAGGAGTACAAGCCTGGCTTATGCCGAGCAAGGCGCAAGTCAAGCGCCGTACGTCCTCGCCAGAGGGGGCGGGTGCCCATCGCGCCGCGCGGATGCCGCGAGTGCCGGATGAGCGCCACGCTGCTGGGCGAGTGCCGCGCGTTCTCACCAGACGCGCTCGCCGACCTCCTGCCGTTCGAGCAGGGCGGCCAGCTCCCGCGCGTCCTCGGCGTCGAGTCCGAGGACGACGCGGGGGCGGCCCCACGGATGGTCCAGCGAATGGGCCACGTAGCTGGCGACGGACTCGGCGCCGCCGTCGGTGCCCCGTCCCCTGCCCGCCCGCCAGTGCCCCCAGGCACGCTCTAGCTCGGCCGCGGCGCGCTGGGCGCAGGACACCAATTCCGGATCACGCATGACTGTTCCCCCTGGATCAGATCGTGACCGGACCGAATCCGGCCACAATTAGCATGACCCTGACGAGTAAACCGCCGTGTGGCCGCGCCTCCACACGGCTTGACCCAGCTTTGGGGCTCTTTTAGGCCGGGCCCGTGCTCCGTCGCACGATCAGCTCCGGTCTGATCTCGCGCAGGCGCGCGACCTTGCCCGGGTCGCCGATCCGGTCGCTCAGCAGCGCGGCGGCCGATCTGCCCATGGTGCGGCGGGGCTGGTCGACCGAGGTGAGCGAGATGTGGTGAGAGGCCGACAGGTGCGTGTTGTCGTAGCCCACCACGGAAAGGTCTTCGGGGACGCGCAGGCCCAGGTCGCCGGCGGCCGAGAGCACACCGAGCGCCACCACGTCGTTGGCGGCGAAGATCGCCGTGGGCCTGGGGTCGCGGGTGAGCAGCGCCATCGCCGCCTCCCTGCCGCCCTCCTCGGTCGAGTCCGCCGCCTCGACCATGATGTACGGCGCCAGCGAGTGCCTGCGCATCGCCACGAGATACCCCTCGCAGCGTGACGATCGCCGGCCCTCGATGTGCGCGATGCGCTTGTGGCCCAGCTCGACCAGGTGGTCGATGGCCAGGCGGGCGCCGAGCTGGTCGTCGTCGACCACGATGTCGACTCCGTCGAGCTCGATGTCACGTTCCCCTACGACGACCGTGGGGGTGTACGCGGTGGCCTCGATCAGCGTCTCGCTGGTCGGCGCGATGCCGAGCAGGACCAGCCCGTCGACCCTGAGCTCGAGGAAGGCCTCCACGGCCTCGTCCTCGAACGCCGGGTCCCACTGGCTGTTCCCGATCAGCATGCGCAGGCCGTCGCCGTGCAGGCTCTCCTGCAGACCGTCGAGGAACTCCGCGTAGAACGGGTTGTGCAGGTCGGCGACGAGCGCGCCCACCAGGTGGGTACGACCTTCGACGAGGCTGCGGGCGACCGCGTTCGGCCGGTAGCCGAGCTCTCGGGCGGCCTGCAGCACGGCCTGGCGCCGGTGCTCGCTCACGTGCGGGGATCCGCGCAGCACGAGAGAGACCAGCGATTTGGACACGCCGGCTCGTTCGGCGACGTTTCTGATGGTCGGTCTGGGCCGAGGCAGTGCGTCTACCTCTCTGAGCTGGATGGTTGAAGTGTTGACGGGCGGTCCTGACATGTGTCTCCCCCGCGATGCGGATATGGGCACCTGTCTGACCAAACGATCGAGTTAGCCGGAGGGTACGGCCTTCGTTACGGATTGGCCCAACCTTCCTCACCGAAGCGGGCATATCCCCCGATCCCCGCGCGTCAGTTATTGGGCACGGCGTCGGTTACTGTGCAGGTGTGACACCCGGGAAGTCAGCCGAGACGGCACGGCCGGCCCGACGCAGGCTCAGCGTCGACCGGCGTCGGGAAGAGCTGATGGCGGCGGCGCTCGAGCTGTTCAGCACCCGCGACGCGGAAGATGTCTCGATCGACGACGTGGCCTCGGCGGCGGGGGCTTCGCGAGCCTTGGTCTACCACTACTTCGGTGGCAAGCAGGAGCTCTACGTGGCGGCGCTGAGGAGCGCGGCCGAGCAGTTGGAGTCCCGGCTGCGGCCCCAGGAGGGCGGCAGGCCGATCGACGAGCTGGCCTCGGGGCTCAGGCGCTATTTCGACTTCGTCGAGGAGCACGCGGCCGGCTTCGCGGCGCTCCTGCGCGGTGGCCCGGCCAACAGGACCGGTGAGGTCGGCGAGATCGTCGAAGGTGTGCGGCAACGGCTGTTCCGCCTGATCCAGCGGCAGATGGGCGTACAGGAGCCGAGCCCGGTGCTGCGCACGACCCTGCGGTCGTGGATCGCCTCGGTCGAGACGGCCGGCCTCGACTGGCTGGAGCACCGCGACGTCGAACGACCGGCGCTCGAGAGGCTGCTCGTCGATCAGATGGTCGCGCTGCTCGGTGTCGCCGCGGCCAACGACGGCGAGGTCGCCGGCCTGCTGCACCGCCTGAAGTGACGGCCTGACCCCCGGCGGCTGCCGTGACGAGGGCACGACGAGCTGAACTCGGGGCTGTCGCGACGAGCGTGACAGCCGGTGACGGCCGCCGCGACGACGGGGGCTGAGCCGGCGTGGTGGCGGGAAGAATGGCGCCGGGCGGGCGGCGCCAACTTCCCGTGCGACGGCGTTGTCGTCACAGCGGTGGACCGGGCCCCTGTGGCGGCCTGGTCCACCCCTTCAAACCCCCCTGAGGTCGTGACGACCCTCCAGCTACTCCGAGCGCTGCTGCGGAATCCCCGCGAGCAGTGCCCGGACCTCGGTCTCCCGGTAACGCCGATGACCGCCGAGGGTACGAATCGACGTCAACTTGCCCGCCTTGGCCCACCGCGTAACGGTCTTGGGGTCGACCCTGAACATGGTCGCGACCTCAGCGGGCGTGAGCAGTGGCTCGGCCTCGGGTGTACGAGCTGACATTTGTGCGGCCTCTCCTCCGTGTGGACCGGCTCTGCGATCCTGTGACTGCCTTTGCGCGTGTCACGGATGTCCCCCTATGGCACAGAGCGTGCGGCTTTTCTGAGCCATATGCGGCATCACCCGATGTGACCATACCGCCACGCAGAGCGATTGGCGAGCCCTTCTTCGACCCAACTGCCTGCCCCCGTGGCCATGTCACGCTCGGTGATTCTAGCGACACGGTTCGTGGTATCGCAGTGAAAACGGCAAACTACTCAGTTCGCAGAAGAGAGCAGCCGCGAGACGTGACCTACTCATGCAGGTCAGACAGCCGTATTGGGGCTCAGTTGGCAGATTCCAGCAGTTGCATTGACTTCCACCGCAGGACGACCCTCTGGTACATGGCGTAGGCAAGTTCTTCTTGACCCGTGTCCAGGCCCGTCAAAGCGGCAGAAAGCTCCGCAACCGACTGGTCGGCCTGCAGGGCGTCGTCGTCCATGAGGCGTACGAGCCCGCCGTAGTCGAGCTCCACCAGCGAATGTGGATGGAACTCCTCCAGCCACCTGGCGATGTCCTCCACGTCGAAGTTGGCCGAAACGTCGCCCAGGTGCCTGCGCAGCACGTTGAGCGCCCGCGCGGCCCGCCTCCTGGCCTGAGCCATGGAAGTGACGTAGATGAGGTTACGCCCCGTAGTCGTGGTCACGTCTTGTCCCGGGTTCGCGGAGCCGAGCACCAGCCAGCGCTCATTCCCATCAAACGGCACGAACCACGATGGCGGCACATGCCACGCCGTGGTGCGGATGTGCGTGCGCAACGCCGCCGAACCGGCCTTCCTCTTGTACCGGTCGAAGTCGTCGGCGGTCTGCTCGGCGATCGTCTTCGGCACGAGGTGGTCCATCAGTTTCACAGGAGTGGTGCCACGAAGCCGTGAGAACGCCAGCCACGAGCGCAAACGGGTCTGCCAGGGACAGACGTACAGACGGTCCTCCACGCGCCGCAGATAGGCGTTGGGGCTCTCCTGGGCGGGAACGGGTTGAGGGGGCATGCCGAGAAGGCGCATGACGGACTCGCCGTGCTCCGCATTGAGCGCGTTCGCGCGGCGCGGGCGGTCACGTGAGTCGGCATAGTCGGCCCACACCTTGCGCTCGGACTCGGCGAACGCGGTCAGTGGCTCATAGACACGGAGGTAGGCGGCATAGGGCAGCACGGAGGCATCGTGTCACGAAGCGAACCTGCGTGCACCGTTGTGGCTTACTACTCTGTGAGGTGATCTCCGCCGCGAAGGAGCGGCGGACCGGACAGGGAGTCACTACCGTGACCGACGTCTTCGGTGCGTCCCACAAGGACGTCCACGAGCAGGTCGTGTTCTGCGCCGACGAGCAGAGCGGCCTGCGTGCCATCATCGCCATCCACAACACGGCCCTGGGCCCGGCCCTCGGGGGCACCAGGTTCTACCCGTACGAAAGCGAGCAGGCGGCCCTGGCCGACGTGCTCAACCTCGCCAAGGGCATGGCCTACAAGAACGCGCTGGCCGGCCTCGACCTGGGCGGGGGCAAGGCCGTCATCATCGGCGACCCGGCCCGTGACAAGAGCGAGGCGCTGCTGCGCGCGTACGGGAGGTTCGTGCAGTCGCTCGGCGGGCGCTACATCACCGCCTGCGACGTGGGCACCTACAGCGAGGACATGGACATCGTCGCCCGCGAGTCACGCTTCGTGACCGGCCGCACCCTGGCGCACGGAGGGGCGGGTGACTCCTCGATCCTCACGGCGTTCGGCGTGTTCCAGGGCATGCGCGCCTCGGCGGAGCGCGTCTACGGCACGCCGTCCCTGCACGGCAGGAGGGTGGGCGTCGAGGGGGTCGGCAAGGTGGGCCACCGCCTGGTCGAGCTGCTTCGCGAGGACGGTGCCGACGTGGTGGTCTGCGACGTCGACCCCAAGGCGATCGAACGGGTGCGCGTGCGTCACCCCGAGGTCGACGCGGTGGCCGACGCCCGCGCCATGATGACGTCCGACATCGACGTCTTCGCCCCCTGCGCGCTGGGCGGGGTGCTCGACGACGACTCGGTGGCCTCGCTCAGGGCGAAGATCGTGTGCGGCGCGGCCAACAATCAGCTCGCCCACCCCGGGGTGGAGAAGCAACTCGCCGAACGCGACATCCTCTACGCGCCCGACTACGTCGTGAATTCGGGCGGCGTGATCCAGGTTGCGGACGAGATCGAGGGCTTCGACATGGAGCGCGCCAGGTCGAAGGCTGCCCAGATCTACGACACGACTCTGAAGATCTTCGGAATCGCGGCCGATGAGGGCGTTCCTCCCGCGGTCGCAGCAGATAGGCTGGCCGAGCGCAGAATGTCGGAAGTCGGGCGTATTCGGGCCATTTGGCTAGGCCACTGACGCCCCGCGCCCATACGACGTACCGAGCTGGGCACAAAACAGGTACGGTAATAGGCGAACGATAGGCTGACGCCCAAAGTCAGGCGGCGTCAGTGTGTGGTGCGTTAGCGACGAGGGGTCGGGGACGACCCCACACGAGGGGGTCGAGCCAATGGGGCGCGGCCGAGCAAAGGCCAAGCAGGTCAAGGTTGCTCGCCAGCTGAAGTACAACAGCGGTGGCACGGATCTTGACCGTCTTCGCAACGAACTCGGGGTCGGAGACTCCAGCCCAAACGACGACGCCGACGACCTCAACGATGAGCTGGCGGATCGCTATGCCGATTACGCCGATGACTATGGCGCCGGAGACGACGACGATGGCCGTCCGTCCGGCCGTCGATAGCGGCTTCTCCTGGTCGATGTGAATCGGTCGACGTGAACCGAGGGCCCGGTGCGGAGATGGCCGGACCCTCGCTCACGCTCGTCGGGCCCCACGGGTAACCGTGGGGCTTTCGTCACGCGTGGGGCTTTCGTCACGCGGCCCGGCCGTCGGGTACGGCCGGGCCTGACGTATGTGATCCCCTGACGTAGGTGATCTCTGACGTATGTGATCCCGGCGTAGGTGATCCGGGCGGGGTCAGGGCGGGGTCAGCGGTAGCGGGCCAGCCCGGTGCCGGGCACGACCTCGCCGAGCACCCACGCGTTCAGCCCACGGCCGGCCAGCACGCGGATCGCCTCGTCGGCCGAGCCGGGCGCCACCACGGCGGCCATCCCGACCCCCAGGTTGAACGTCCGGTCCATGTCCTGCCGGGCGATCCGCCCGTGGCCGGCGAGCACGTCGAAGATCGGCTGCGGCGTCCACGACGATCGGTCGAGCAGGGCGTCGAGGTGGCCGGGCAGCGAGCGCGACAGGTTGTTCTCGACGCCGCCGCCGGTGATGTGGGCGTAGGCGCGCACCTCCACCGCCCCGGCCAGGTGGAGGCAGTCGAGCGAGTAGATCCGCGTGGGCTCCAACAGCTCCTCGCCCAGCGGCCGGCCCAGCTCGGGCAGGACGGCGTCGAGCGAGAGGCCCGCCTCGCGCAGCACGTGCCGGACGAGTGAGTAGCCGTTGGAGTGCAACCCCGACGAGGCCAGCCCCAGTACCACGTCACCGGCGCGCACCCGCTCAGGCCCGAGCAGGGCGTCGGCCTCCACCACGCCGGTCCCCGCGCCGGCCAGGTCGTATTCGTCGGGGCCCATCGCCCCCGGGTGCTCGGCCGTCTCGCCGCCCACCAGCGCGGCCCCGGCCAGACGGCAGCCCTCGGCCACACCGCCGACGATCTCGGCCACGCGCTCGGGCACCACCTTGCCGCAGGCGATGTAGTCGGTCATGAACAGCGGCTCGGCCCCGCACACCACCAGGTCGTCGAGGACCATGCCGACCAGGTCGACGCCGATCGTGTCGTGCTTGCCGTAGCGCTGGGCGATCATGACCTTGGTGCCCACGCCGTCGGTGGAGGAGGCCAGCAGCGGACGCCGGTAACGCAGCAGGGCCGAGGCGTCGAACAGGCCCGCGAACCCGCTGGCGTCGTCGACCACCTCCGGCCGCCGCGAGCGCGCCACCTTGTCCTTCATCAGCGCGACGGCCCGCTCGCCCGCCTCGATGTCGACCCCGGCGGCCTCGTACGTACTGCCGCCACTGACGGTCCGCTCGCTCACGCTCTGCTCTCCAACACGAACTTGCCCACGTTGTCCTGGTCGATGGGGATCGGATATTCGCCCGTGAAGCAGGCTCGGCAGAGCCGGTCCGACGGGATGGTGGTGGCCTTGGTCAGGCCCTCCAGGGAGATGTAGCCGAGCGTGTCGGCCCCGATCGAGGCACGGATCTCCTCGACCGTCAGCGAGCCCGCGATCAGCTCGGCCCTGGTGGCGAAGTCGATGCCGTAGAAGCACGGCCAGGCCACGGGCGGGGACGAGATGCGTACGTGCACCTCGCGCGCGCCCGCCTCGCGCAGCATCTTGACGATGGCCCGCTGGGTGTTGCCGCGCACGATCGAGTCGTCCACGACGACGAGCCGCTTGCCCGCCACGACCTCGCGCAACGGGTTGAGCTTGAGCCTGATGCCGAGCTGGCGGATGGTCTGCGAGGGCTGGATGAACGTGCGGCCCACGTAGGAGTTCTTGACCAGGCCCTGGCCGTAGGGGATGCCGCTCTCCTGGGCGTAGCCGACGGCGGCCGGGGTGCCGGACTCGGGCGTGGGGATGACCAGGTCGGCCTCCACCGGGTGCTCGCGGGCCAGCTCGCGGCCGACCTCGACCCGGGTGACCTGCACGCCGCGACCGGCGATGGTGGTGTCGGGGCGGGCGAGGTAGACGTACTCGAACAGGCAGCCCTTCGGCTCGGCCAGCGCGAAGCGGCGGGACCTGACCCCGCGCTCGTCGATGGTGAGCAGCTCGCCAGGCTCGATCTCGCGGATGAACGTGGCCCCCACGATGTCGAGGGCCGCGGTCTCGGAGGCCACCACCCAGCCGCGCTCCAGGCGGCCGAGCACCATCGGGCGGATGCCCTGCGGGTCGCGGGCGGCGTAGAGCGTCTTCTCGTCCATGAAGACCAGCGAGTAGGCGCCCTTGACCTGGGGGAGCAGCTCGGCGGCCGACTCTTCGACGGTGCGGGTGCGGTCCTGCGCGAGCAGCGCGGTCAGGACCTCGGTGTCGGTCGTGGCGCGGGTGGAGCCCGGCTCCAGGCGCTCGGCCAGCTCCGGGGTGTTGATCAGGTTGCCGTTGTGGGCCAGCGCCAGGCCGCCCACCTCGGTGGAGCTCAGCGTGGGCTGCGCGTTCTCCCACACGCTCGACCCGGTGGTGGAGTAGCGGCAGTGCCCCACGGCCAGGTGGCCGCGCAGGGTGCTGAGCACCGACTCGTCGAAGACCTGGGCGACCAGGCCCATGTCCTTGTAGACGAGAATGCGGCTGCCCTCGCTGACCGCGATGCCCGCGGACTCCTGCCCGCGGTGCTGCAACGCGTACAGCCCGTAGTAGGTGAGTTTGGAAACTTCCTCGCCCGGAGCCCAGACGCCGAAGACGCCACAGGCGTCTTGAGGTGCACGGTCGTGGGGGTCCAGGTCATGGCCGAGCCGGCCGTCGCCCTTCAGCACATGCCTCAGTCTAGGTCGGCGGCTTCTGTGCTCGCACACGCGGGGCCGACATCGGTGAGTACGGGCTGACCTGCCGCCATTCGCCCCGAGCCCGGATGCCCTCCTGGACGTGGGAACGCGAGGCCCGGCGCCGGGCCTGCTTTGGCGCACGGTGACCCAAGAATGGGGCTCCTTTTACCCGTGTCGCGCGGTTTGACGGATGCCTTCCGCGAAAGGGTGAAGTATCCGGCATACAGACCCGTCGGGAGACGCACACGTGACCACACCTCGGGACCCGAACGAGCCCCGCCCGGGGCAGGACCCACGCGAAGGCCGCCCGCAGGAGGGCGAGCCCGAGCCCGCGCGGCCCGAGCCAGAGCCCGGGTGGTGGAGCGAGGGGACGCTGCCCGAGGACGATCGGCCCCGGCCGCCCGAGCCGACCGGCGGCGACCGGCCCAGTGAGCGGCCCAGTGAGCGGCCCGGTGACCGGCCCAGTGAGCGGGCGGGTGAGGCCGAGGGCGGGGAGCGGCGGTCCGGTGAGCGTGAGGGTGAGGGTGAGGAGCCGATCGAGCCGGTGCCGCCCGTGGTGCCGCCGCCCGACGTGCCGCCCACGCACGAGCCCAGGCCGGCCGGCGAGCCCACGCATCCCGATCTGCCCACCTCGCCCGAGACGCCCAGCCCGGCGGAGGGCGACGCAGAGGCGACCCAGGTGATCCCGGCCCCCGGGGCCACGCCGATGTACTCGAAGGAGCCGCAGGAGCCGCCGGGCGCCACGGGAAGTGACGCGGAGGCGACCCAGGCGTTCCCGATCCCGGGAGCCAGGCCCACCTACCCGGGCTGGGGCGGGACGCCGCAGGAGGAGGAGCCGCCCGCCCGGCCCTCACCCTCGCGCTACGAGCCTTCGGGCTACGAGCCCTCACACCATGAGCCCTCACGCTACGAACAGGGCGACCAGCCGCGCTTCACCCCGCCATCCGGAGGAACGCCGCCTGGGGGAACACCGCCCCAGCCAGGCTGGGAACACCAGGGCGGACGGGAGTACGAGGGCCAGACGGAGCCGTTCCCGAGGGCCCAGGAGCCGGTGCCCGGCACCAGCCCCTCCAGCCCGTACGGCGGCCCGCCCGGCTACCCGCCGCCCCCGCCTCCAGGCACCCCCTACGGGGCTCCCACGCCCCCGTACGGCCACTACCGGCCGTCGCAGCCCGGCAGCGGCCTGGCCACGGCCTCGCTCGTCCTCGGCGTGGCCAGCCCGTTCCTGGTGTTCGTCTGCTTCACCGGCCTGATCACCGCCATCCTGTCGATCGTCTTCGGCTGGGTGGCGCTGGCCAAGCACGCGGGCAAGGGCCGCGCCATCGCCGGAATCGTGATCAGCGTCCTGTCGCTGATCCTCTTCGCGATCGTGGCCATCTGGTTCTGGAACGTGGTGCAGGAATGCGCCCACCTGCCGGGGCAGCTCGCCGACCGGTGCTTCGAGGCCAAGTTCCCCTGGATGAGCGGTAGCCGCTAGAGCGGCAGGTGCGCCGACAGGTCCGCACGTGACCCGCTGGCGGACACGGCTCCGTTGGCCATGGCCTCGTCCCAGGTCAGGCGGCCGAGGGCGAGCCGGATCCAGGTGTGCCCGTCCATCTCGACCACGTTCGGCGGGGTGCCTCGGGTGTGGCGGGGGCCGGCGATCGCCTGGACGGCCGCGTACGGCGGCACGCGCACCTCGACGGTCCGGCCGGGCGCCGCGGTGGCCAGCCTGTCGAGCAGGTGGCGGACCGCCTGCCTGGCCGCCTCGCGCTCCGGCGTGCGCCCGCGGTCGTAGGCGGCCAGCACGGCGGCCACGAGCGCGTCGGGCAGGGTGGCGGCGGGGCCGTCGTAGGCGGGTTCGTCGAGGGCGACGAGTTGGGCGTCGAGGGCTGATTTGAGCCGTTCGGGGTCGATCTTGCGTGGTGACACCCCATCATTGTCTCCCGGGAAGCGTTCATTGAGACGGAGGTCATCGTTCACCTCCGGTTTCAACGGTGTCCGTAGCCTCCCCGCCGTACAACCGCGCCCAAAAATGGAGGACCTGTGGCGAACCCCAACGCGGGACGGCGGCTGCTGCCGCTGCTTTCCACCCCGCACAAAGGCGGTCGTTCCGCGCTGACCTGTCAGTTCCGCTGTGGAAACGCGTGCGCGCATGACGTGGCCAACACCACGGAGAACGCCTACTTCGGCGACGTGGTGAAGGAGGCGCTGTCGCGCCGCGGCGTGCTGCGGGCCGGCGCGCTGGGTGCCATCGTGGCGGGTGTGGGCATGGCCGGTGCCGCGCCGGCTCTCGCGGACGAGCCCGAGGCGGCTGCCGCCAAGGGCGGGTCGCACGGCGGCGGCAACAGCAGCGATCTTCGCTTCACCCCCGTGGCGCCGAACAAGGAGGACGCGCTGAGCGTCCCGAACGGCTACAAGTCCTCCGTGGTCGTGCGCTGGGGTGACCCCGTGCTGCCCGACGCGCCCGCTTTCGACTTCGACAACCAGACCGCCGACGCGCAGAACAAGCAGTTCGGCTACAACTGTGACTACGTGACGCTGTTCCCCATGGGCCGGGACCGGGCGCTGCTCTGGGTCAACCACGAGTACACCGACGAGTCCCTGATGTTCCGCGGGTACACCGGCGGCGCCGCGGCGACCGAGGAGCAGATCAAGATCGCGCTGGCCGCGCACGGCGGCTCCATCGTGGAGATCGAGCGCTCCGGCAACAGCGGCCAGTGGAAGCTGGTCACCAAGGGCCGCCGCCGCTACAACCGGCGCGTCACCGCGCAGACCAAGATGAAGTTCAGCGGCCCGGCCGCGGGCAGCAGCCTGCTCAAGACGGCCGCCGACCCGCAGGGCGGCACGCCGGTCGGCATGCTGAACAACTGCGCGGGCGGCACCACCCCGTGGGGCACGGTGCTGACCGCCGAGGAGAACTTCGACCAGTACTTCGTCAACGGCGACAAGGTCCCCGAGGCCCAGAAGCCGTACATCACCCGCTACACGATCACCACCGGCACCCCGTCGTCCAGCCGCCGGTTCGACCGGATCGAGGAGCGCTTCGACCTGGCCAAGCACCCCAACGAGGCCAACCGGTTCGGCTGGATCGTGGAGATCGACCCGTTCGACCCCGACTCCACGCCCGTCAAGCGCACGGCGCTCGGCCGCTTCAAGCACGAGGCCGCCACGACGACGCTCTCCCGCGACCGCCACCTGGTCGTGTACATGGGCGACGACTCGCGCTTCGAGTACATCTACAAGTTCGTCTCCAAGGACCGCTACGTCTCCGGCTACGACCGGCACAACCGCGCGCTGCTGGACGAGGGCACCCTGTACGTGGCCAAGTTCACCGGCGACAGCCCGGCCTCCGAGATCGACGGGTCGGGCAAGCTGCCCGCCGACGGTGGCTTCGACGGCTCGGGCGAGTGGATCCCGCTGGTCTCGGGCGACAAGTCGTTCGTGGAGGGCATGTCCGCCGAGGAGGTGCTCGTCTACACCCGTACGGCCGCCGACAAGGTGGGCGCGACGAAGATGGACCGCCCCGAGGACATCGAGCGCAACCCGGTGACCGGCGGCGTGTACGTGGCGCTGACCAACAACACCAACCGCACCCCGGCCCAGGCGGACGAGGCCAACCCGCGTTCCGCGAACAAGCACGGCCACATCCTGGAGATCGTCGAGCGGAACAACGACGCGGGCGAGAAGAAGTTCGCCTGGTCGCTGCCGCTGGTCTGCGGCGACCCGAAGGACCCCAACACCTACTTCGCCGGCTACGACAAGACCAAGGTCTCGCCGATCTCCTGCCCGGACAACGTGACGTTCGACAAGGACGGCAACCTGTGGATCTCCACGGACGGCAACGCGCTCGGCACCAACGACGGCCTGTTCGTGATGCCGGTCAAGGGTAAGGAGCGCGGCCACCTGCGCCAGTTCCTCACCGTGCCGCTCGGGGCCGAGACCTGCGGCCCGCTGGTCACGTCGGACCAGCGCAGCGTGTTCGTGGCGGTGCAGCACCCGGGCGAGCTCGACGGCGCCAGCCCCGAGAACCCGGCCAGCCGCTGGCCCGACGGCGACCAGCCGCGGCCGTCGGTGGCCGTGGTCTGGCACGGGCAGAACAAGAAGATCGGGTCTTGACCTCAAGTTAAGTTGAGGCCATAACTTTCATGCCATGAGCATGGAAGTGACCGCCTGGCATCAGCTCTACTCGATGAACGACCAGCAGGAGCGTCGCTCTGTCTCCAGGGCGACGCTCCGGCGTATCGGCGCCTTCGCGGGCCCGCACCGCCCCAAGCTGACCCTGTTCCTGCTGCTCAGCGTGGTCATGGCGGGCCTGGCCGTGGGCGCTCCGCTGCTGGCCGGCCGGGTCGTGGACGCCATCTTCAACGCCGAGCCGATCGGCGTGGTGGTCACCGTGGCGCTGCTGATCGCCGCGCTGGCGGTCGCGGAGGCGGGGCTCGGGCTGCTGAACCGCTGGCTTTCCGCGGGGCTGGGCGAGGACCTCATCCTCGACCTGCGTACGGCCGTCTTCGACCACGTCCAGAAGATGCCCGTCGCGTTCTTCACCAGGACCCGCACAGGCGCGCTGGTCAGCCGGCTGAACAACGACGTGATCGGAGCGCAGCGGGCCTTCACCGACACGCTGTCGGGCGTGGCGGGCAACCTCGTGACGCTCGCGCTGACGCTCGTCGCGATGATCGGCATCTCCTGGCAGATCACGCTGCTGGCGCTGGTGCTGCTGCCCGTGTTCGTGCTGCCCGCCCGGCGCATGGGCACCAGGATCGCCCGGCTGCGGCGCGAGGCGGCCGACCACAACGCGGCCATGGGCACGCAGATGACCGAGCGCTTCTCGGCCCCCGGCGCGACGCTGGTGAAGCTGTTCGGGCGGCCCTCGCACGAGTCGGCCGAGTTCGCGAGCAGGGCCAGGCGCGTACGCGACATCGGCGTGCGCACGGCCATGACCCAGTCGGCCTTCGTCACCGCGCTGACCCTGGTCTCCGCGCTCGCCCTCGCCCTCGTGTACGGCCTGGGCGGCTTCTACGCCCTGCGCGACCAGCTCGCCCCCGGCTCGGTGGTCGCGATGGCCATGCTGCTCACCCGCCTGTACGCCCCGCTGACCGCGCTGGCCAACGCCCGCGTGGACGTCATGAGCGCGATCGTCAGCTTCGAGCGCGTCTTCGAGGTGCTCGACCTCGAACCGCTCATCCAGGACAAGCCGGGCGCCCGTGCGGTGCCGGCAGGCCCCGTGGCGGTCGAGTTCGACGACGTGCGCTTCGCCTACCCCGCGCCCGACAAGGTCTCGCTGGCCTCGCTGGAGGCGGTCGCCACGCTCGACTCGCGCGGCGGCGTCGAGGTGCTGCACGGCGTCTCGTTCCGGGCCGAGCCTGGGCAGATGGTGGCGCTGGTGGGGTCGTCGGGCGCGGGCAAGTCCACGATCGCGCAGCTCCTGCCCCGCCTGTACGACGTCGACTCGGGCGCCGTACGGCTGGGCGGGGTGGACGTACGGGAGCTGAGCGCCGACTCCGTCCGCGCCACGCTCGGCATGGTCACCCAGGACGGCCACCTCTTCCACGACACCATCCGCGCCAACCTGCTGCTGGCCGCGCCGGAGGCGAGCGAGGAGGACCTGTGGGACGCCCTCACCCGCGCCCGCCTGGCCGCGCTCGTCGAGTCGCTGCCCGACGGGCTCGACACGGTCGTGGGCGAGCGCGGCTACCGGCTGTCGGGCGGCGAGCGCCAGCGGCTGACGATCGCCCGGCTGCTGCTGGCCAGGCCCAGGGTCGTCATCCTGGACGAGGCCACGGCCGCGCTCGACTCCACCTCCGAGGCGGCCGTGCAGGCGGCGCTGGGCGAGGCGCTCGAAGGCAGGACCGCCGTGGTGATCGCGCACCGGCTCTCCACGGTCAGGGCGGCCGACCTCATCCTGGTGATCGAGGACGGGCGGGTGGCCGAGCGCGGCACGCACGCCGAGTTGCTGGCCGCAGGGGGCCGCTACGAGGAGCTGTACCGCACTCAGTTCGAGGAGCCGACGACGGCGGGGGCGGCGGTCTGAGGCTCGTCGGGGGCACGCTCGGGGCGCAGCGAGTAGAGCGCGACCGGGATCGCCGCCAGCACCACGACCGCCGCGATGACCAGGGTGAACTGGTAGGCGTCGAGGAAGGCGGGCAGCGCCGGAAGGTCGCCCGCGCCCTGGCGGGAGGCCAGGATCGCGCCCAGCAGGGTGATGCCGAGCAGTCCGAACACCTCGCGGGAGACGTTGAGCACGCCCGAGGCCACGCCCGCGCGGGCCTTGGGCATGCCGTCGAGCACGGCCGCCGTCAGGGGCACCAGCAGGCCGCCGCCGAGCCCGTACAGGAGGAACCAGGGGGCCACGGCCGCGAAGTCGCCGTCGGCCCCGACGCGCGAGAGGAAGAAGATCGCGGCGCCCATCAGCGCCATCCCGAGCGCCACCGTGCGGCCGATGCCGAGCAGCGCGCCGATCCGCTGCGACAGCACCGCGACCACGACCATGACCAGCGCCATCGGCACGAACGACAGCCCGGCCTCGGTGGGGGAGAAGCCCAGCACGTTCTGCAGCCACAGGGCGCTGAAGAAGTAGACGCCGAACACGCCGAACGACCAGATCCCGCTGGTGAGCATCCCGCCGGAGAACACCCGTGATCTGAACAGCGACATCGCGATCATCGGCTCGGCGGCCCGCCGCTCGGCCAGCGCGAACGCCAGGGCCGCCGCCGCGAACACGCCGAACGCGGCCAGGATCGGCGCCGAGGTCCAGCCGGCCCGCTCGCCCTCGATGAGCGCGTACGTCAGGGCGAACAGGGCCAGCGCGGACGTGACCAGGCCGGGCAGGTCGAGCCCGCGCCGCACCCGCTCGACCGACGGCCTGACGGCCCAGAGCGCCAGCCCCGCCGTCACCGCCCCGATCGGTACGTTGACGAGGTAGATCCACCCCCAGTGCAGGTTCTCGCTGATGAGGCCGCCCAGGGCGGGCCCGAGCGCCATGGAGAGCGGCCCGGCGGCGCTCCAGACGCCCACGGCCCTGCCGCGCTCGGCGGGGTCGGGGAACATCTGCCTGATCAGCGCCAGCGTGGTCGGCGTCAGCAGGGCCGCGCCGACCCCCTGCACGGCCCGCGCGGCGATCAGCGCGGCGCCGGAGGTGGCCAGCCCGGCGGCCAGCGAGGCCAGCGTGAAGACGGCCAGCCCGCCGAGGAACACGCGACGGGCGCCCAGCACGTCCGCGAGCCGCCCGCCGACCAGCATGAGCCCGGCGAACACCAGGATGTACGAGCTCACGATCCACTCCAGCCCCGAGATCGTCAGCCCCAGCTCACGCTGGATCGTGGGCAACGCGACGTTGCCCACGTTGTTGTCCAGATAGGTCATGAAGGTGCCCAAGGTCACCGCGACCAGCGCCCACCATCGCACGGCAAGATCCTCCTATACGGCGTACTTGTACGCCGTATAGTTGAACTTGTACGGCGTATAGTTGTCAACCGTGATGGGAAAACTGACCGCGCGGACGATCGCGGAGCGGGCCCTGGAGATCGGCGACGCCGAAGGGCTCGACGCCGTGACGATCCGGCGCCTGGCCACGGATCTCGGCGTGACCCCGATGGCCCTCTACTGGCACTACAAGAACAAGGAACTGCTCCTCATCGGCATGGCCGACCACCTGATCGGCGGCTTCGCGCCCAAGCCCGCCGACGAGCGCCCGTGGCAGGCCCAGCTCCGCGACCTGACCGAGGGTCTGATCAGGACGTTGCGCACGCACCCCTGCGCCAAGAGCGTGATCGAGCAGATCGACCCGGTCACGGTGCCGAACTTCCTGGCCGTCTGGGACCGGGCGCTCGGGCTGGCCCGCACGGCCGGGTTCGGCGTGGAGGAGAGCTGCCTGATCACCAAATACCTGCTGCAGAGCGCGATCGCCATCGCCGACGCCCCGGTCCACTTCCAGGGGACCGGCCGGTCGGGAGAGGAGATCGACCAGGTCGTCCGGGGCAAGCGCGCCGGCCTGCAGTCGTTGCCCGCCGAGAGGTACCCGCACCTGGTCGAGATGGCCGGGCCGGTCACGAGCGGCACGTCACCCGAGCTGTACGACACCTTCGGCGTCGATCTCGTGCTGAGCGGCATAGAGGCGCTGGCGGCACGGGGATAGGGTCGTGCGCATGACCTTCGAGCTGATCTGCGAGATCGAACCCCCCACCCGGCCCGACCTCAAGCACGTCAGGCACCAGATCGGCACGATGAGCAAGATCGCGCACTCGTTCCTCATCCCCGACAACCACATCGGCCGGGCCACCGTGTCGAGCGTGGCCGTGGCACACGAGGTCGAGGCGATGGGCGCTCGATGATCGAGGGGGCGCGGGAGTTCTCGCCGGGCCTGCGCGTGGGGGCCGCCGCCGCGCTGCGCCCGCTGCCGGCCTGGAAGCGTACCGCCGACTTCCTGTTCTCCCAGGTCAGCTTCTCGGTGGAGGCGCAGCTCCGGTGGCGCGACGAGCACCCGGCCGACATGCCGGTCTACGCCGGCGTCATGGTCCTGGCCAGCGTCCGGCACGCGCGCACCCTGGCCGCCGCCATCCCCGACATCGCGCTGCCCGACGAACTGGTCGAGCGGGTGGCCACCGACCGCATGGCGGGGGTGGAGGCCGCCTGCGAGCAGGTGCTCGCGCTGCGCGACTCCGGCGCCTTCGCCGGGGTCCACCTCATCCCGGTGTCCCGCTACCGCGACGTCGAGTCGCGGCTCTCGGCGGCCCTCTGAGCCGCCGTGCTCTGAGCGCTCCTGTCCGGCCACGCCAGGGCGGCCAGGACGGCGCCCAGCAGGGCCACGGCGAACAACACCGCGTACGCCCGCTGGAAGCCGTCCATGAGCTGTCCCACGGCCACGGGTGACAGGGTGGACAGTGTGCCCGCGTACACCTGGGCGCGCAGCGCGGGCCCCACCGAGGCGGTGAGCACGCTGAGCGAGAGGCCGACGCTGATCACGATGCCGACGTTCATCACCATGACGCGAAAGCCGTTGACCACGCCCAGGCTCCCGCTCGGCAGGGCCCGCATGACCTGGGTGGTGTTGCCGGTGAGGAACGTTCCGCTGCCGCAGCCGGCCACGAAGAGCCCGATCCCGATCACCCAGTACGGCGTCCCCGGGTCGGCCGTCAGCATCAGTGTGCCGAGCCCGGCCGCGCTCAGCACCGCGCCCCCGATCGACAGCGCGTACGGCGGCACCCGCCGCCCCAGCATGCCCACGACCGGCGAGGCCAGCCCGATGCCCACCGGCACGGGCAGCACGCTCAGCCCCGCCTCGAACGCGCCCACCCCCCTGGCCGCCTGAAAGTACAGCGCCACCACCAGGATCAGCGCCGAGCGGGCCAGCGCGTTGCAGAACGACGCCAGGTTCGCGCAGGTCAGCAGCCGCCCGCCGAACAACCGCAGGTCCAGCACCGGGTTACGGGAGCGCCGCTCGGCCACGAGGAGCAGCGGCAGGCACAGCGCGAACACGCTCGCCCCGGCGATCACCACGGGGCTGGACAACCCCCTGGAGCCCGCCTCCGACAGCGCCAGCAGCAGCGCCGACAGCGCCGCGAACACCAGCACGTTGCCCAGCGCGTCCACCGGCTCCTTGGGCCGCCTGGGCATCCTGCGTAAGACCGCCGCCCCCACGCCGAACGCCACCAGCCCGGCGGGCACGTTCACCCAGAAGATCCACTGCCAGCCGGCCGTCTCCGCGATCAGGCCGCCCAGGGTGGGGCCGGCGAGCTGGGCCACCGACAACGTGCCGATGTAGACGCCCATGCCCTGGCTGAGCCGGTCGGGCGGGAACGCGTCGGTGATGATCACGGTGCCGTTCGCGAGGATCATGGCCGCGCCGATCGCCTGTAACACCCGCATCGCGATCAGGAACCACACGCTGGGCGACAGTCCGGCCAGCAGCGAGGCCACCGTGAACAGGGCGAAGCCCGCCAGATAGACCTCACGCCTGCCCAGCAGGTCGGCCACCCGGCCGAAGAACACCAGACTCGCGGTGTTGACCAGCAGGAACGCCAGCAGGATCCAGCCCGATTCGAGCGCGTCGGCATGGAAGTGCCGCACGACCGTCGGCAGCGCCACGTTGAGCGTGCTGCCGGCGACGCCGATGAGGATGAGGCCCAGGCTGGTGACCGCACAGACCCGCCAGGCGTAACGGAGGCTGGCGTCGTTCCGGGGGGTGACCGCGACCATGCACTCCACTATGACGTACGACGTACGTCCGATTTGTCGCCAGGGGCGCCAGGGGCGCCGGGGTTCACCGGGCTCGCTTGCGCAACCCCTCCAGGTCGTGGATCACCACGCGCCGCCTGCCGGTCTCGATCAGGCCCCGGTCGCGCAGCGTGCGCAGGGCCTTGCTGACGGCCTCGCGGGAGGCGCCCGTCCAGCCCGCCAGCTCGTCCTGCGACAGGGGCAGCGCCACGCGTACGCCGCTGGTGGTGTGCTCCCCGAAGCGGTCGGCCAGCTCCAGCAGGCGGGTGGCCACCCGGCCGGTGGTGTCGTACGCGCCGTACTCGATGCGCTTCCTGTCGGAGTCGCGCAGCTTGCCGCTGACGAGCCGCATGAGCAGGACGGCGATGCGCCCGTGGGCCTCGAGGAAGGCGATGAAGTCGCGTACGACGATGCCGGAGATCGGCTCCAGCGCGGTCACCGTGGTCGATCGGGGCGAGCCGTCGATGGCCGACAGCTCGCCGAGCAGCGCCCCGGGGCCGCGTACGGCCAGCACCACCTCGGTGCCGCTGTTGGTGTGCGAGGAGCACTTGACCCGGCCCTCCAGCAGCACGAGCACCCAGTCGGACGTGTCGCCCTCGGTCATGACGGTGGTGCCGCGCTCCCAGCGTCGCAGCCGGCCGGCCGAGCGCAGGGCCCCGACCTCCTCGGCGGTGAGCAGGGTCAGGAACTCGCCGGGCTCTGGATCCATGCGCCGATTATGTCGGCACCCACCTCGCGCTTCTATGCCCTTCTACGTCATTTCGGTCAGCACGTAGGCCGCCACGCGCTCTTCCTTGCCCTTGAGGCTGAGCCGCCCCAGAGGGCTCACGGAGACGCCGGCGCCCAGTTGCCGGTACGTCGTCTCGCCGATGACCACGGTGCCCGGCTCGGCGAGGGCCTGGAGCCTGGCGGCCACGTTCACGCAGTCGCCCATGGCGTTGAAGCCGCGCAGCTCGGGGCTGCCGATGTTGCCGACCAGCGCGGGCCCGGTGTTGACCCCCACCCGGAACGTCGGCCACTGCACGTCGTCCACCCGCTTCCAGGCCATCTCCTCGGCCACCTCGGCGGCGGCCCGCTGCATCTCCAGCGCGGCCCGGCAGGCCGCCCGCGCGTGCCCCGCCTGCGTGGCCGGGGCGTTGAACAGCGCCAGCAGCGCGTCACCGACGAACTGCACGATCGTGCCCCCGTTGTTCAGGATGCACGGGACGGCGGCCGTGTGGTAGCGGTTGAGCATCTCGACGATCTCGCCGGGCGTCACCCTCTCCGAGAACGTGGTGAAGCCCTTGAGATCGGCGAAGAGCGCGGTCAGCTCCCTCAGCTCGCCGCCCAGCGCCGCCTGACCGGGGTCGGCCAGCAGCGCGTGGGCCACGTCGGGCGACATGTACTGGTGGAAGAGCGTGTGCAGCTCCTGGTAGAGGCGGGCGTTCTCCAGCGAGATCGAGAGCTGGCCGGCCAGCGTGGCGGCCAGCGCCTCGTCCTGGCCGGTGCGCCCGACGGGCACCTCCAGCACGCCCGCCACGTTGCCCTTGACGGTCAGCGGGAAGGCCAGCAGCCGCTCGCGCCTGATCGGGTTGCCGTCGGTGAAGTGGTAGTCGCGCGAGCCGATCCGGGTCGCCCCGTCGGCCACCAGGGCGATCTTGACGTCGCCGTACGCCTGCCGCACCCGCTCCAGCGACGTCGTCAGCAACTGGTCCTCCGGGAGGCCGACCCTGGTCTGCGCGCTCACCGCAACCAGCGCGGCCAGCCGCTCCGACAGCTCCCGCTCGTTGGCCAGCGCCGCGCCGGCCCGGTCGAGCACCGCGGCCTGCCCCTCGTTGAGCCGGAACTTGCCCGACAACCGGGTCGCGGCCAGCGGCTCGCCCCTGCGTACGTGCTCGACCAGCTCCTCCAGCGCCTCGTCGTAGTCGCGCCGGATGCGGGCCACGGTCGCCGACAGCGCCACCGAGTCGAACAGCCCCGCGCTCGACCCCTCGCGCCGGAACTGCAGGTAGGCGCTGTAGGCCACGAAGACGAAGGCCAGGGTCAGCAGCAGGTGCCACTCCCACCACGACAGGTGCCAGTTGAGCTGCGACATCCCGGCGACCATCGACTCGGCCAGCAGCGCGTACGCGGTGATCAGGCTGATCAGCATGGCCGAAGGCCGCCGCCGGTGCAGCAGGAACATCATCACGCCGGCCGCCGCGTAGAGCAGCACGCCGGGCACCGACGCCCACGCCAGCCAGTCGATCGGCGAGACCGTCGGCGGCTCGCTGAGCGGCGTCAGCCCCGGCACCAGCGACACCACGCCCCACAGCGCCATGAACCCGATGAGCACGCCGCGCACGAAGTGCTGCGACCTCAGCACGGCGTCGGCGGCCTTCTCGTCCAGCGCCAGCGCCGAGGCGAACGCGAACACCGACGCGATCGACAGCCCCACCTGCTGCCCGAGATCGAACCCGACCGAGCCGCGGGGCAGGATGAGCCCCGGCGTGGCCAGCCCGTGCAGGAAGAAGAACCCGGCGCTGCCCAGGAAGACCATCGAGACCAGGAACAGCCGCGCGTCCTGCCGCCGCCGCGACGCCTCGCTGATGAGCAGGCCGAGCCCGACGTTGACCCCGGCCACCAGGACGATCAGCCAGAAGTGGCTCGGGTTGTGCTGCCAGAAGACGTTGACGTCGGGTTGCGAGAGCAGCAACCAGAGCCCGAGCAGGGGCAGGACCAGGTGGAGGCCCCAGACCACCCCGCGCACGGGCTGGGTGGCCGGGGGGAGGTGAGGGGTGGAACCCGGCGTTGGCACAGACCGATTATCCACGGGCCGCCGGAGACCGGAATGTGTCGTTTTACTCACTCCGGTCGCCAACATCCGGTCAATCTGGTCAGTAACCCTCCGTTTCGTGACAAATACGTTATGTAGTTGGCGTCATCCTTTGGAACGTTTGAAGCGTGAATCTCATGCACAACATGAGCATCACTCGTTCCTCTGGAAGGAAAACCGTGGCTATCAAGGTTCGCGGCGGGCGTACGATCACGCTCGCCACGGTCGGGGCGCTGGCCGTCTCGCTCCTCACCGTCGGCGGCGTCGCCACCGCCTCGTCGGCCGCCGCCGAGGTGCACGCGTGCGTGCACAAGAAGACGCGGTACGCCCGCATCGTCAACCCGTCGACGAAGTGCAGGAAGACGGAGGAGCGCATCCTGATCGGCGGCGGCGCCTCGACGACCACCGTGCAGACGGGGCAGCAGGGGGAGCGCGGCCCGGCCGGCCCGCAGGGCAAGCAGGGTCTCCAGGGCGTGAAGGGCGAGACGGGCCCGGCGGGCCCGCAGGGCAAGCAGGGCCTCCAGGGCGCCAAGGGCGAGACCGGCGCCCAGGGTCCCAAGGGCGAGACCGGCGCGCAGGGCCCCAAGGGCGAGGAAGGGGCCAAGGGCGAGCAGGGCAAGCAGGGTGAGGCGGGCCCGCAGGGCAAGCCGGGCGAGCCGGGCTCCAAGGGCGCACAGGGCCCGCAGGGCGAGCAGGGCAAGCAGGGCCCCCAGGGTCCCCAGGGCCCGAAGGGTGACCCCGGCACCGGCGCCGCCTTCACCACCTACACCAGGTCCGAGAGCATCAGGTCGACCGGCTCGGAAACCGCAAGCTGCGACAAGGGCGACCCGGCGACCGGAGGCGGCTTCTCCTTCGGCACGCTCAAGAACGCCGTCGTGACGACCAGCGCTCCCTACGGCAGCGGCTGGAAGGTCACCGTGGTCAAGGACGACAACGGCTACGGCAACAACGGCCTGGCCACCGCGACCACCACCAGCACCACCAGCACCTCCACTCCGACCCCCGCTCCCGGCAAGGACGAGAAGACCTACGGCGGCGGCAGCGGAGGCGGCACAAGCGTCAGCGGCAGCGTCTACGTCGTCTGCCTGAAGAAGGCGTAACGGAACGCCGAAGGGCCGGTACGGACTCGCGTACCGGCCCTTCTGTACGAACAGCGGCTCAGCCGAACAGCGCGGGAAGCGCCGCCGCGTGCGTTTCCCGCAGCTCCTCGACCGGCACCTCGAACACGCCCTCGACCGCCAGCGCGGCCCCGCCGGTCACGCCGAGCCCGTAGCAGGGCACGTCGTGGCGGCCGCACAGCGCGGCGAGCGCCGCGTAAGCCTCCGGCCGCACCGCCACGAGCGCCCGCGACGCCGACTCGCTGAACAGGTCGGTGAACGCGTCACCGGTCAGCTCCACCGACGCGCCCACGCCCCGCGCCAGGCAGGACTCGGCGAGCGCGACGGCCAGCCCGCCGTCGGACAGGTCGTGCGAGCTCTCCAGCAGCCCGCGGCGGGCCGCCTCCACCAGGACGGTGGCCAGCGCCCGCTCCGCCTCCAGGTCCGCCCGCGGCGGCAGCCCGCCGAGGTGGCCGTGCGCGACGTGCGCCCACTCCGAGCCGCCGAACTCCTCGTGGGTGTCGCCGAGCAGCACGATCTTCAGCCCGTCGGCGACGAACCCGGACGGCACCCGCTTGGCCACGTCGTCGATGACCCCGAGGACGCCCACGACCGGCGTCGGGTGGATGGCCGTCGCGCCGGTCTGGTTGTAGAAGGAGACGTTGCCGCCGGTCACCGGCACGCCCAGCGTCTTGCAGGCGTCGGCCAGGCCGCGTACGGCCTCGGCGAACTGCCACATGACCTCGGGGTCCTCCGGGGAGCCGAAGTTGAGGCAGTTGGTGACGGCCAGGGGCTCGGCCCCGGTCACGGCCACGTTCCTGTACGCCTCGGCGAGCGCGAGCTGCGCCCCCGCGTACGGGTCGAGCCTGGCGTAGCGGCCGTTGCCGTCGGTGGCCAGCGCGATGCCCCGCGTCGTCGGCTCCGCGCCCTCCATGACCTCCGAGATGCGCAGCATGCCCGCGTCGGCCGGCTGGGCCAGCACGGTGTTCGAGCGTACGTAGCGGTCGTACTGGGAGGTCACCCACTCCTTGGAGGCCAGGTTGGGCGAGCCGAGCAGCCGCAGCAGCGTCTCGCGCAGGTCGGCGGGCCGCTCCAGCCGGTCGGGGTTGTCGGCGTTGAGCGCGGCCTGCCCGGCGGGCTCGTGGAAGGGACGCTCGTAGACCGGGCCGTCGTCGGCCGCGGTGCCCGGCGGGATGTCCACGATGACCTCGCCGTCCCAGGTCATGACCAGGCGGCCGGTGTCGGTGACCTCGCCGATGACGGTGGCGGGCACGTCCCACCTGTCGCAGACGGCCATGAACGCGGGGATGTCGTCGGGCCGGACCACGGCCATCATCCGCTCCTGCGACTCGCTCATGAGGATCTCCTCGGGCCTGAGCGAGGGGTCGCGGAGCGGGACGAGGTTGAGGTCGACGCGCATGCCGCCGGTGCCCTTGGCGGCCAGCTCGGTGGTGGCGCAGGAGACGCCGGCCGCGCCGAGGTCCTGGATGCCGACGACCACGTCGGCCGCGTAGAGCTCCAGGCAGCACTCGATGAGCAGCTTCTCCATGAACGGGTCGCCCACCTGCACGGCGGGCCGCTTGGCCTGCGACTCGTCCTCGAACGTCGCGGAGGCCAGCACGGACGCGCCGCCGATGCCGTCGGGGCCGGTGGAGGCGCCGAACAGCACGACCTTGTTGCCGGGGCCCGGCGCGGTGGCCAGCTTGATCTGGTCTTTCCGCAGCAGGCCCACGCACAGGGCGTTGACCAGCGGGTTGCCGAGGTAGCAGGGGTCGAAGACGACCTCGCCGCCGATGTTGGGCAGGCCCAGGCAGTTGCCGTAGCTGCTGATGCCCTCCACCACGCCGGGCAGCACCCGGCGGGTGTCGACGGCGTCGGCCGCGCCGAAGCGCAGGGAGTCCATGACGGCGATCGGGCGCGCGCCCATCGACATGATGTCGCGGACGATCCCGCCGACGCCGGTGGCCGCGCCCTGGTGCGGCTCGACGTACGAGGGGTGGTTGTGCGACTCGATCTTGAACGTGGCCGCCCAGCCGTCGCCGATGTCCACGACGCCGGCATTTTCCCCCATGCCCACGAGCAGCGCCTCCGACTTGGGCGCCTTGGTGGCGAACTGCCTGAGGTGCACCTTGGACGACTTGTACGAGCAGTGCTCGGACCACATGACGCTGTAGATCGCCAGCTCGGACCCGGTGGGACGGCGGCCCAGGATCTCTTTGACCCGGTCGTACTCGTCCTGCTTCATCCCCAGCTCGGCGAAGGGCATCGGCTCGTCGGGCGTCTCGGCGGCCCGCTCGACGCTGTCGGTGCTGTGTCCGATGATTCGCTCGCTCACGTGTTCACCAGGTTCTTCAGAATGGAGGCGAAGAAGCCGAGGCCGTCGGTGCTCGGGGCGCCGACCAGCTCTTCGACCGCGTGCTCGGGGTGCGGCATGAGGCCGACGACGTTGCCAGCCTCGTTGCGGATGCCCGCGATGTCGTTGAGCGAGCCGTTGGGGTTGCCGAGGTAGCGCACCACCACGTGGCCGCCCGCCTCGAGCGCGGCGAGGGTGTCGTCGGAGGCCACGTAGCGGCCCTCGCCGTGCTTGATCGGCAGCACGATCTCCTGGCCGGTCTCGA
The DNA here is from genome assembly GCF_039536965.1 of Nonomuraea antimicrobica. Classification (NCBI taxonomy): domain Bacteria; kingdom Bacillati; phylum Actinomycetota; class Actinomycetes; order Streptosporangiales; family Streptosporangiaceae; genus Nonomuraea; species Nonomuraea antimicrobica. The sequence continues at coordinate 146,818 of NZ_BAAAZP010000027.1, forward strand.
ACGCGTTGGTCCAGGCGGTCGCGGTCTGCTCGACGCGGACCCGCTGGTCACGGCAGACGTAGTGGAGCGAGGCGTTGCGGGTCAGCGCGCCGGGCAGCAGGTGCGCCTCGCAGAGGATCTGGAAGCCGTTGCAGGTGCCGATCACCGGCAGCCCCGCCCGCGCGGCCGGGACGAGCTCGTCCATGAGCGGCGCGAAGCGCGAGATGGCCCCACAGCGCAGGTAGTCGCCGTAGGAGAAGCCACCGGGCAGGAAGACGGCGTCGACCCCCTTCAGGTCGCGGTCGGCGTGCCACAGCGGGACGGCCTGCCCGCCCGCGAGGCGAACGGCCCTGGCCGCGTCCTGGTCGTCGAGAGTTCCTGGAAACGTGACTACGCCCACACGGGCAGCGCTCATGGTGGTCGTCCCCTCCGGAGGAGTGCGCGCGTCACCGTCCCATCGGGGTGGACGGCGGTGTACTCAGGTTATCGGGTGCTCCCGCGTGGTCGGCATCGGCTCGTGCGATGCGCGGGCAGCCCGTGAACAACCCCGAAGCGGCGCGGACAGGGGCAGGTCAGACCGCGGCCAGCTCGCGCGGACGGGCCTTGGCGGCGTCGTCGTCCCAGGCGAGCAGCTTGCGCAGGTGGACCGTGGTGCCCCGGCCGGGCGTGATGCCGAAGGAGATCTCGTCGACCACGGAACGCATGATGAGCAGACCGCGGCCGTTCTCGGTGTCGGGAGGCGGGAAGTGCGGGGGCATGCTGGGCACGCCGTCACCGTTGTCGGCCACGCGTACGTCGCACTGGCCTGAACCGATCGCCGCCGTCACTTCGTAGCGGTTGGCCGGCCCTCCGTGCCGGACCGCGTTGGAGCAGGCCTCGGAAACGGCGAGCAGCATGTCGGCGATGCACGTCTCGCTCACGTTGAGTGAACGCATGGCGTCGCCTAGCACTCGCCTGACCATCGGTATGCCGATCGCATCCCGAGGCAGTGCCAACGAGAACTCAATATCCACCGGACTCCTCCGGGCTCCGGAATGTCACCTGGAGTAGGTTTCCCTGAGAAAACGGGGCTAACCGCAAAATCACGTTGTTGTTATTTAGTGTTGGCAAGCCCGTGGCATTGTGGCACGTCAGAACCCCGCTTTAACCGTCCCGGGGGAAATCAGTGCACCAAATGTGACTTCTACCCCTCAACCCGGACGGTGTAGTCCTCAATCACGGTGTTGGCCAGAAGTGTCTCGGCCATCTTGCGTACCTCCTCCAGCGCCGCCTCGTCGGCCGGGCCTTCGAGTTCGAGCTCGAAGCGCTTGCCCTGACGCACGGCCGAGACGCCGGAGAAGCCGAGCCTGGGCAGCGCCCTGGCGATCGCCTGGCCCTGCGGGTCGAGGATCTCGGGCTTCAGCATGACGTCCACGATGACGCGGGCCACTTGCGTTCCTCCTGGGAGCGGTGGGTGAGTGGGGTGGGAAGCACAGCCTACCGGCGCGTGTGGCTGCCCACACAACGGGAACGGGGAGGACATGGGGCTTGCGCACAGGGCTGTGACGTCTGCCACGATGGCCCCAAAAGCGTACGAACCTCCACCTCCCGGTTCGGCGCCAGGTACAAGGCCGGCAAGGTGGCAACCCCAGCGAACCGGCCCCCGACCAAGGAGTGGCACGTGACACTCGACGCCTCTCGTGGTGCTGACGCACCTCCGGAGCTCGTCCAGTTGCTCACCCCCGAGGGCGAGCGGATCGAGCATCCCGACTACGACATCGACCTGACCCCTGAGGAGATCCGGTCGCTCTACCGCGACCTGGTGCTCGTCCGGCGCATCGACCTGGAGGCCGTGGCGCTGCAACGCCAGGGCGAGCTGGGCATCTGGGCCTCGCTGCTGGGCCAGGAGGCCGCCCAGATCGGATCGGGCCGGGCGCTGACCGACTCCGACATGGCCTTCCCCACCTACCGCGAGCACGGCGTCGCGTGGTGCCGCGACGTCGACCCGGTGAAGCTGCTGGGCCTGTTCAGAGGGGTCAACCACGGCGGGTGGGACCCCAAGGAGCACAACTTCCACCTGTACACGATCGTCATCGGGAGCCAGACGCTGCACGCCGTCGGCTACGCGATGGGCATTCAACGCGACGACGCCAGCGCGGCGACCATCGTCTACTTCGGCGACGGGGCGACCTCGCAGGGTGACGTCAACGAGTCGTTCATCTGGGCCAGCGTGTTCAACGCGCCGATCGTGTTCTTCTGCCAGAACAACCAGTGGGCCATCTCCGAGCCGCTGGAGAAGCAGACCCGCATCCCCCTCTACCGGCGGGCCTCCGGCTTCGGCTTCCCCGGCATCAGGGTCGACGGCAACGACGTGCTCGCCTGCCTGGCGGTGACGCGCAAGGCGCTCGAAGCCGCGCGTACCGGGCAGGGGCCGACGTTGATCGAGGCGTTCACGTACCGGATGGGCGCCCACACCACCACCGACGACCCGACGCGCTACCGGGTGGCCAGCGAGCTGGAGGCGTGGAAGCTGAAAGACCCGATCGAGCGGGTCAAGTCATATCTGTTCAGGACCGAGCAGGGTGACCAGGCGTTCTTCGACGCCGTCAGCGCCGAGGCCGACCAACTCGGCGCGGACCTGCGCAGGCGCTGCCTGGCCATGCCCGACCCCGAGCCGCTCGCCATCTTCGACCACGTCTACAGCGAGCCCCACGCCCTGATCGATCAGGAGCGCGCGCAGTTCGCCGCGTATTTGGAGGGGTTCGAGAAGTGACCGTGCTCAGTTTGTCAAAGGCGCTCAACGAGGGCATGCGCAAGGCCATGGAGGACGACCCCAAGGTCCTCATCATGGGAGAGGACGTCGGCAAGCTGGGCGGCGTCTTCCGGGTCACCGACGGGCTGCAGAAGGACTTCGGCGAGGACCGCGTGATCGACACGCCGCTGGCCGAGTCCGGCATCATCGGCACCGCGATCGGGCTGGCGCTGCGCGGCTACCGGCCGGTGTGCGAGATCCAGTTCGACGGCTTCGTCTTCCCGGCGGCCGACCAGATCATCACCCAGCTCGCCAAGATGCCGATGCGGTCGCTGGGCGCGATCAAACTGCCCGTCGTCGTACGCATCCCCTGTGGCGGCGGCATCGGCGCGGTCGAGCACCACAGCGAGTCGCCTGAGGCGTACTTCACGCACACGGCCGGCCTGCGCGTGGTGGCCTGCTCCAACCCGGCCGACGCGTACACGATGATCCAGCAGGCCATCCGCACCGACGACCCCGTGGTCTTCTTCGAGCCCAAGCGCCGCTACTGGGAGAAGGCCGACCTCGACACCTCCTCGACCGACTGGTGGGCGCCGCTGCACGCGGCCCGGGTGGTGCGGCCGGGGACCGACGTGACGCTGCTGGCCTACGGTCCCATGGTCAAGACCTGCCTGGAGGCCGCCACCGCCGCCGAGGACGACGGGCGCTCGCTGGAGGTCGTCGACCTGCGCTCGCTCAACCCGCTGGACGAGGCCGTGGTCATGGAGTCGGCCCGGCGTACCGGGCGGGTCGTGGTCGTGCACGAGGCCCCGGTCAACAACGGCTTCGGCGCCGAGCTGGCGGCCAGGATCACCGAGCAGTGCTTCTACCATCTGGAGTCGCCCGTGCTGCGCGTCGGCGGCTTCTCCACCCCCTACCCGCCGTCGAAGCTGGAGGAGCACTACCTGCCCGACCTGGACCGGGTGCTCGACGCCGTCGACCGGACCTTCGGGTTCTGAGGGGATCTGCGATGCGACGCGAGTTCAAGCTCCCGGACGTCGGTGAGGGCCTGACGGAGGCGGAGATCGTCCGCTGGCACGTCAAGGCGGGCGACGACGTCAAGGTCAACCAGATCGTGGTGGAGATCGAGACGGCCAAGTCGATCGTCGAGCTGCCGATCCCGTGGGACGGGGTGGTGGCCGGGCTGATGGCGGCAGAGGGCGACACGGTCGACGTGGGCGTCCCGATCATCGCCGTGGACACGCCGGAGGACGGGCCAGACGCGCCTGCCCCGCCTGCCGCGGCGGGCGCGGTCCCCGCGGGGGCCGACGACATGGTGCCGCAGCCGCCGGCGGAGGGCGCGGTGGAGCCGGGCGTCCACGGCAGCCCGGCGCCCAAGGAGGAACGCCAGTCGGTGCTGGTCGGCTACGGCGTCAAGACCGGCGCGACCAAGCGCCGGGCCCGCAGGCTGACGCG
>NZ_BAAAZP010000028.1:0-9404 GCF_039536965.1 Nonomuraea antimicrobica
CCGAGCTGGCCGACCGGCCGTTCCAGGCGCCGAGCGCGCGGCGGCTGGCCGAGCGCGGGCTGGCCGGCAGGAACCTGGGCGCGGCCGAGCGCGCCGGCGCCGTGCTGGTCGTCACCGCCGGCGTGGTGTTGCTGCCCGACGCCCCCGACCGGGCGGTGGAGCGGCTGCGCTTGCTGCCCGCGCCGTTCACGGTGAGTCAGGCGCGGGTCGCGTTGCAGACCACGCGCCGGGTGGCGGTGCCGTTGCTGGAGATGCTCGACGGCCTGGGCCGCACCGCACGGCGCGAAAACGGATCACGAACCTGCACGGCTGTCAACTGACGGGGTCAAAAAACACCTGACAAAAAAAGTCAGGACGTCCGGAAAGAAAAAAGTGTCCTGCCCATTGCCGAGTTTCGGACACTTAAGTATTTTTCGATCATGACGAGTAGCGTCGCAGGCGTCGTCGGGCAAGGTGCGCTCATCGCCATCTTCCTGGTCGCGGCCCTGTCGAAGATCCTTACTCACCGTGCCCTCACGCAGACCATCTCCAAGCTGGGCTTCAGCGCCATCGCCCGACCGGCGGCCCTGATCGTGATCGGCGCGGAACTCCTGGCCGTCACCGCGATGACGATCACGCCGTCGGCGACCTGGCCGAGGGTGCTCATCGCGCTTCTGGCCCTGTCATTCGCCGGTGCCGGAATCCGCGCGCTGGGGCTGGGAGAGAAGATCAAGTGCGGCTGCTTCGGCGGCGGCGGAGCCGCACTGGGCTGGCGGCAGGTGCTCTACCTGCCGCTCTGGCTGGGCCTGGCGGCGGTGGCCGAGTTCGCGCCGCCGTCGTGGAGTGCCGACGAGGGGCTGGTGGGGCTGGCCGCCCTCCTGCTGGCGCTCGTCGCGTGGAAACTGCTCGCCGAGGTCAGGCTCTGGCGAGTGCTGCGGGGCGACCGCATGGTCACTCCGAACCCGACACGACACGAGGATGCGGAGGTGCCCGCCGCATGACGACGGTGCTGCTTGTGGTGGTCTGCCTGCTGGCCGTGGTGGTGTTCATCCAGCTCGGCGCCCAGGTCGAGCTCTTCGAACAGGTCAGGCAGATCCGCGGCTATCTCGATATTGAGGACAAGCCAACCACGGTGGAACTGGGCACGCTGCAAGGGGCCAGCCCCAGCCGGTTCGGCCTGCCCCCCGTCCTCGATCACGCTGAACAGGCCATGGTGCTGTTCGTCTCCGACAAGTGCGAGACCTGCCGCAACCTGGTCGCGGCGCTGCGCGGTGGCGCGGTGCCCCTTTCGATGTGGGTCGTGGTCGTCCCGGTGAGAGGGGACGGCAACGAGTTCATCAACGAGTTCGGACTGCACGGCGAGCGCGTCATCCTCGACGACGAGGAGCGCATCGTCGGCAGCCTCGGGCTGGATCTGACACCCGTCGCCCTTCACATCGCCGAGGGAAAGCTGACACGGGCCCACACGGTGCCGTCGGTCAGGCAGATGTACGCGGCCACTCCCGTCTCCTACAAGTACTCCCTGGCCCGCAAGCCGTCCGTCTAGCACCGATCCCGCCCCATGCAAAACACAAGAAAGGCACCACATGGAGAAGACCTCCGGCATGAGGTCCAGCCGCCGTGGCTTCATCGGCTGGATGGGTAAGGTCGGTGTCACGGCCGTCGGCGCCGTCGCCGGCATCGCCGCGATGTCCCAGCCCGCCTCGGCGGCCAATTGGAGATGCTGCAACCTCGCTCTTCCGAACAAGTTCTGCAGCACGAACAGCCAGGGGCAGTACGTATGCCCGTCGGGTTACAGCATGAAGGTGTGGAACTGCTGCACCGGCTCGCGCCTGTACGCCTGCGGCGAGTGCACAAAGGGCTCGAACTGTAACACCGGGCCGTTCATCTGTTCGGCCGGCTGGACGGTCAGAGCCAACAGCTGCTAGTCGTTCTCAGGAGATCCCTTGCCCCTTGACACGTGGGTGACAATCGCGCTGCTCCTGCTCATCATGAGTGCGGGCTTCGCGCAGCTGTTCAGTTTTTGAGGCCTTTCTTTCGTCGGATATCTCCGCCCCCTGGTTCAGGGGAGAGCCCCTGGGGAGAAGGCCATGTATCGGCCCATCCTCAATCTGGCGATCGGCTTCACGATCTCCGCCGTCCTCACGTATGGGCTGGTCCATCTCCTCGGCAGTGGACTGCGCGGAACAGGCTCCAGGATCGCCGCCTGTGTCGTGCTGCTCGCCTGCATGGCCATCGATTCCGGTAGGTTCGGCCTCCGCACGCCCATGTTGCGGCGGCAGACCCCTCGCCATCACTTCACCCGGTTCGGCCCCGCCAACGGCGCGTTCCTCTGGGGACTCGACACCGGGCTTGTCCTGACCACCTTCCGAGTCACGTCGCTGACGTGGGCGGCACTCGGCGTAACGCTCTTCGGGCTGGTGCCTTGGTGGGCCGGCCTGTGTTACGCGCTCGGCTTCACGCTTCCGTCGATCGTGATGGTGGCCATCGTGCCGGGGTCGAAGGACCAGGACACGAAGGCCGAGCCGATATGGCTGATGGAGTGGCTCATGGACAGGGAGAAGGCGGTCCGGACCTACGCGTTCTCCCTGCTGTCCCTCACCTTCGCCGGCGTGCTGGCGACGGTGTTCCTCGGTTGAGCGCGGTGGGCGGACCCAGGCCCGCCCACCGCGACTCAGCACTTCCCGTCGAAGAAGGAGATCTCCTTGCGGACCACGGGCCGGCCGGGAACCGCGATGTCGAACGGCACACACCTGGGCGCCAGCACGTGGAACCCGCCCACGAACAGTGTGTCGTGATCGTCGCAGGCCACGAACGTCACCGAGTGGTCCGCGCTCGCCGGGCTCGCCGCCGCCCTGGCCGCCTCGGCGTAGAGCAGGCCGGCGCTCTCGTGGAACTCCTCGGGAATCGACAGGGTGACCCTGCCGCCCTGGCGTACCACGGCGCCGACCTTGAAGCGGTTGCCGGTGCCGTACTCCTCCGGTTCGGCCGTCCCCCAGGCGAGCAGGCCGGGGATGACCAGCGGCCCCTCCACGAGGTCCTGGGGGCCGACCGAGGAGAGTAGGGTGCTCTCGTCCTCGACGAAGCCGTTGCGGTTGGCGCAGGTGAGCACCCGGGGGTCGGCCAGGCTACCTTGGCCTTCCTGTTTGCGCATCGCCGCTTCGCCTCCCATCTGCGCCGGGGAGGCCCCGCACGCGCCCAACGGGAGCGTCGCCACGATCGCGAGCATGGCGCGCACCGCCGCTTTGAGGATCATGATTCAGTTGTATATGGGCGATCAAGGACTGCCTAGGGTCCCTGGCCGACGATCAGGTCTGCGCCTGCCGAAAATTACAACCACCCAGGCCATGCCCCTGCTAAGGCTTCGCGTGGCATGCGACCGAGTTCCGGCCATCAGGAGGGGGATGGAGATGCGGCATGATGATCGGCTGTTCTCCTTCGCCTGGCCTACCTGACCGTCACGAACGCTTTCGCCGTGCTGCGATTGTTCCCGATGAGCGATCGGGACAAGACGTCGAGATACTGCCCCTGCGCCATCAGATCACGGTTCTTGATCTCATGAGGCAGCGTCATGCCCGTGCCTGCCGACCGAAGCGCCGTGGGCGCCCGCCCACGGTCAGCTCCATCCGCGCTCTCGTCCTGCGCATGGTTCGGGAGAACCCCGGCTGGGGCTACCGGCGGGTCCACGGAGAGCTCACCACGCTGGGCATCGAGATCGTACCCTCCACGATATGGGAGATCCTCAAACAGGAAGGCCTCGATCCAGCACCCGAACGGGCATCCACCACCTGGGCCGACTTCCTGCGCTCGCAAGCCAACGCCCTGCCGGCCTGCGATTTCATCGAGACCATCACCTTGAACGGGCAGCGCCAGTACGTCCTGGCCGTCATCGAGCACGCCACCAGGCGCGTCCGCGTACTGGGGACCACGGCACACCCAAGCGCGACCTGGGTCAGCCAGGCGATGAAGAACTTTGTGATGGATCTGGACGATGCAGGCTGCCGGGCGCGCTATCTGATCCGCGATCGAGATGAGAAGTTCCCCGCCCTGATGGACGAGATCCTCGCCGAGGCGGGCATCAAGACCCTATGCACGGGCATTCGGATGCCGAGGATGAACTCGATCATGGAACGGTGGGTGCAGTCATGCCGCCGCGAACTCCTCGACCGCTGCCTCCTGTGGAACGAACACCACCTGCGGCACGCCCTGCGCGAGTACGAACACTTCTACAACCAGCACCGCGCCCACCAAGGTCTGAACCAAGCCGCCCCGCTACGCCCTGTCCCCGCCCCGATCACAGACCCAAAGCGCATCACCGACCTGAACATATGCCGAAGAGACCGGCTCGGCGGAGTTCTCCACGAGTACTCACATGCCGCTTGAACTGCACGGATGGAATTTTCGGCAAGCGCAGTGTTGTCGATGCTCTACCGGTTGATGAGATGTCTGCTCGGCTTGGCTGCGGTGCTGGTTCGGTCTGATCTGTCCAAGGACATCGAACTGCTGGTGCTGCGTCACGAGAACCAGGTGCTGCGCCGTCAGCTGGGTGGTCGGCCGCGGTGGGATCACGCCGACCGGCTCTGGCTTACGGCGTTGTCCGGGCTGGTGAACCGTCGCCGCTGGGCGGAGATCTTCCCGGTGACCCCGGCCACGATCCTGCGCTGGCACCGTCACCTGGTCGCCCGCAAGTGGACCGGCACTGATCGGTGTCGGCCAGGTCGACCATCGACCGGCGTTTCGATCAAGACGCTGGTCGTGCGGATGGCGCGGGAGAATCCGATGTGCGGGCATAGAAGAATCCAAGGTGAGCTGGCCCGGCTCGGGTACTCGATCGCTGCGTCCACGGTGTGGGAGATCCTGCACGCCGGCATTGATCCCGCACCCCGCAGGGCCGGGCCGAGCTGGCGGCAGTTCCTGACCGCTCAGGCGCACGCGATCACCGCCTGTGACTTCCTGGTCGTGGAGACGCTACTGCTCAAACGGTTGTACGTGCTGGTGTTCATCGAGCACGGCACCCGCAGACTGCACCGGGCCGAGGTGACCGCGCAGCCGATCGGGCATGGGCGGTACAGCAGGCCCGCAACATGGTCATGGACCTGGGCGAGCGCATCGACACGCTACGTTTCGTGATCCATGACCGCGATCCGCTGTTCACCATCGCGTTCGGGGAAGTGTTCAAGGCCGAAGGGCTGCGGATCATCACCACCCCGCCGCGGACGCCGAGGATGAACGCCATCTGCGAGCGCGTGATCGGAACCCTCCGCCGTGAACTCCTGGACCAGGTCCTGATCCTCGGCGAACGCCACCTGACCCTGATCCTCCGTGAGTACCTGATCCACTACAACGGACACATGCCGCACCAGTCCCGGCAACAACGTACCCCCGACACCGAAACGCAGCCGATCCGGGTTCTGGCCGAACTCGCCGACCTGCGTTCTGTTCCGAGGCCGGACCTGCCATTGCCGTTCCCCAAAAAAAGAGTTCGGATTGGATGCTGTTCGGGTACGTGCGTGGGATCATAAAGTTGTGACTTCTTGGCCAAGAACCTGGGGGTCTGCCACGCGAAACCCGCGGGCTTCGTAATACGGCCCACACCAGGCCGGGAGGATTGGACGCACTGTGGCACCTCGGAAGGATCGTCCGTTGGCTAAATGCCACCAGCGAAGCGCTGTTGCGCTGCGTCGAGTCCTCTGATCACGTTCGATACGGATGAGTTGATGGGAGGGTAGATGCTTAGCCACACGTCGCTGGTGGGCTGAGATAGCTAACCATGGGGACCAATCCGGGAGCATGGCTCTCGGGCTTGGGTCCCGCTGGTGCGCTCTTCTTCGTAGCGGTGGGCTTCCTTGTGATCCTAGGCGTCTGTGCGATCTTGGTCGCGGCCTACAAGACGGAGCACCGTGTACGAGAGGTACGCATCTCTTGGAAGGAAATCTCAGTCCGATGGAGCCAAGAGGCACCACAGGAAGAATCAGAGGCGTTAGAACAAGCGCCGGAAGACGCACCCGCGGTTGACCAACCGCGAGCAGTCGCAGGCGACACCGTCACCCCGAAGGGGGGTGATGCAGTCGCCTAGACAGGCCCCCTCTACTGAGGGGGCCTTCTGCATGTTGAGCAGGGGTGGAGAGGCTCGAACCCTCACCGCCAGCCTGCGGGGCTCGAATATTCGATTCATACGCTGACCTGTGATCCTTGCCAGGTCTGCGGACCTTGAGTGTTGCCGTCTGAGCGGCTGCTCAAAACAGCTTGAGCGACTGCCTAACCTGTGGGGCTCATAAATAGGATGCGGTGTCTGACCTGCCGGTTCTCGGGTAGTGTCAGCCGTGCGCCTGCCGATAATTGCATCCGCCCAGGTCATGACTCTGCGAGGCTTCGCGTGGCGTGCGCGAGTTCCGGTCACCTGGGAGACGGAAGCGTGTGGGGCAGGATGATCCGCTGTGCTCCTTCGCCTGGCCTATCTGACCGTCACGAACGCGTTCGCCGCGCTGTGGTTGCCGCCCATGGGGGATCGGGACAAGGGCGTGGAGGTTCTCGTCCTGCGTCACCAGATCGCCGTCCTTGAGCGCCGACTCGGCGCTGACGCCAGTGTGCGATTCGCGCCCGAAGGGCCGGGCCTTCCGTGCCGCTCTCCTGGCCTGGTCGCCGCGCGAGGTTCTGCGCCGGCTGCGGCTCCTCATCCGCCCGGATACCGTCCTGCGCTGGCACCGGGATCTGATGCGATGTCGTCATGCCCGTGCCTGCCGGCGGAAGCGGCCTGGCCGCCCGCCCATGGTCCGCTCCATCCGCGCTCTCGTCCTGCGCCTGGTTCGGGGGAACCCCATCTGGGGCTATCGGCGGGTGCATGGTGAGCTCGCCATGCTCGGTATTACGGTCGCGCTGTCCACGGTGTGGGAGATCCTCAAGCGGGCAGGTCTTGATCCGGCGCCCGAGCGGGCGTCCACCATCTGGGCCGACTTCCTGCGCTCGCAAGCCGACGCCATGCTGGCCGCCGATTTCATCGAGACCGTCACTCTCAGCGGGCAACGCCAGTACATCCTGGCGGTCATCGAGCACGCCACCAGGCGCGTCCGTGTGCTCGGCACCACCGCTCACCCGAGCGCGACCTGGGTCGTCCAGGCGATCAAGAATCTGGTGATGGATCTGGACGATGCGGGCTGCCGGGCGCGCCTTTCTGCTCCGAGACAGGGATGGGAAGTTCCCAGCCCTCATGGACGAGATCCTCACCGAAGCCGGCATCAAGACGGTGCCCACCGGTATTCGGATGCCGCGGATGAACGCGATCATGGAGCGGTGGGTGCAGTCATGCCGCCACGAGCTTCTCGACCGCTGCCTCGCATGGAACGAACACCACCTGCGGCACACCCTGAGCGAGTACGAACGGTTCTACAACCAGCACCGAGCCCACCAGGCCCTGAACCAAACAGCCCCGCTGCGCACCGTCCCCGATCCGATCACGGATCCCGAGTGAATCATCGACCTGAACTTACGCCGACGAGACCGGCTCGGCGGCGTCCTCCACCCGTACTCACATGCCGCTTGACCTGCATGGACGGAATTGTCGGCAGGCGCAGAGTTGGGCCGTTCCTGACAGGGAGCCGAGCGAGGGGGAGCGAGATGGCCTTACCGAAATCGTGCGCAAGAGGTTCTCTGAAAGTCGCTGAATCAACGCCAGAATGACGGCCACATCGGCAACTCAGACTGAGCGCTTCTTCCGCGACGGCGCAGTTCGGTTGACATTGGTGACCTGGGGTGCAATACGCCAGGTGCCAGGCCGCGTCCTGAGGCCCCTGTAGTCGGTCGAGCTTCTCAACGATCGTCGCCAGTATATAAGCGGTGGATCCGATTAAACTCCGTTTTGAGACGCCGTCGAGGATTTTCGCCACTGCATTTAAATCGATGCTTTCGCTAGTGTTGAAGTGGGTTTTCCTGAGGCGCCTGCCGCCCCGTGGTTACGGAATGCAGCAACCATCCACTTGGTGACGGCGGGCGAGAACGCGTTGCGGGCCTTCTCGCTCGGCCTGAATGACGGTGATCAGAAATATTCACTGGCATGGGCATCGTGGTCCATGCTGCGATCCCGAGCAGTCGGGCCGTAGGTACCGCGCACACCTCTTGTACGAGACAAACCCCTGCGCCGGCGATGCCACCTCGAACCGCACCGCACCAGCCTCATTCAGCGAGATGCGCAACAAACCGCCGCCCTCGGCGACGTATCGGACCTCGAACTCCCCTTCCTGCGGAGGTGCGTCCATCCCGCAGGCCAGCGCGCGCAAAGCCGTCATGGCTCAGCATTCTGCCCCACCAAGATCGGAGCCGAAGGCGGAATCCGACAACTCAACCTGAACACCGATACGAGCACCGACAACAACACGCGGACACCGACAGCTTCAACTGCAACCGACACCCTGCTCACCAATCCCTCTCCGCGCCTGCGGCGAATACGGCAGAAACGGACCGCAGGCTTGATTATCAATCGGAATCATTCCCCAGTTGCCACAACCGCACGGTGCCGTCCAGGCTGCTGGTGGCCAGGAGCTTGCCGTCCGGGTTGAACGCCACCGACAAGACCTCGTCGGTGTGGCCGGTGAGGGGGCGGCCGATGGGGGTGCGGGTGGCTACGTCCCACAACCGCACGTCGTCGTCATCGTCGGCGGCCAGGATTTTGCCGTCCGGGCTGAACGCCACCGAGCCGACGATGCTGGTGTGGCCGGTGAGGGGGCGGCCGATGGGGGTGCGGGTGGCTACGTCCCACAACCGCATGGTGTGGTCACTGCTGCCGGTGGCCAGGATTTTCCCGTTCGGGCTGAACGCCACCGCGGCGACCCAGCCGGTGTGGCCGGTGAGGGGGCGGCCGATGGGGGTGCGGGTGGCTACGTCCCACAACCGCACGGTGTCGTCATCGTCGGCGGCCAGGATCTTGCCGTCCGGGCTGAACGCCACCGAGGATACGGAGCTCGTCAGCTTGTTGCGGCCGGTGAGGGGGCGGCCGATGGGGGTGCGGGTGGCCACGTCCCACAACCGCACGGTGTCGTCATCGTCGGCGGCCAGGATCTTGCCGTCCGGGCTGAACGCCACCGAGGAGATGGAGGCCACCGAGTTGACGTCGTTGGTGTGGACGGTGAGGGGGCGGCCGATTGAGGTGTTGGTGGCCACGTCCCACAACCGCACGGTGTCGTCATAACTGCCGGTGGCCAGGATCTTGCCGTCCGGGGTGAACGCCACCGCGGAGACACCGTCGGTGTGGCCGGTGAGGGGCGGGCCGAGGAGGGCGCGGGTGGCTACGTCCCACAACCGCACGGTGTCGTCTCCGCTACCGGTGGCCAGGATTTTGCCGTCGGGGCTGAAGGCCACCGAGTGGGCGATGCCGTTGTGGCCGGCGAGGCGCTGGCCGACGATGGTGGCGTCTTCCCGGGCGAAGGTGTAGT
>NZ_BAAAZP010000029.1:0-36524 GCF_039536965.1 Nonomuraea antimicrobica
CCGCGGGCCCACACGCCGAGGCTCTCGCAGAGCATGACGACGGCCACCGCGCCCACGCAGAGCGCGAGCCAGGGGGCGCCGCCCGGCTGGGGCGTGACGAAGGCATCGACGGTCCGGCCGATCAGGTACGGGACCGCCAGCTCACCGGCCGCGCCCGCGACGGCGGTGGCGGCCAGCACGGCGGGCCAGGGTCCGCCGCGCCGTACCGCGCCGAGCACCAGCCGGTCTCCTGCCCGCACGCCGTGCCTCCCCTGGGTCGTTGATGTAGAGTCCCCGCGCCGAGACATACGGCGCGGGGACCCGGATATCGCGAATCAGTGGCAGAGAGCGACACTGAGGTTGCTGGGCTTGCCGGAGTGGCAGGACAGCACGGTGAGCGTGCTGCCGCCGCTGGCCACGTCGCTGGCCGCGGGAGCCTCCAGACCCTGAAGGTCGAGAAGTACCATGTCTTACACCTCCTTCCGCGGTGTCGTAGGGTCAGGCCGCTCGGGCGCGGCCTCCAGGAACGGCAGATGGCAGGCCCGCTCGCCCAAGACCGCACCAAGGGCGAGGAGCACGCCGGCCGTTCCGGTCGCGAAATCCATGGACAGGCGCAGGAGCTGGTCACCGGGGAAGGCCAGGCCCCCGGCGTACGGCAGCGCGTGCCACCGCAGCCCCTCCACCAGTTCGGGTACGGGCCCCGTGTCCCCGGCGGCCACCCCGGCGATGATCCCGGCGCGGCCGGTGAACAGGCCCGCCTGCACGAAGAAGCCCGCGCGCCCGGCCAGCCGCAGCTCGGCCAGCGCCGTGGCGAACGCCTCGTCCTGCCGGTGCCGCAGGTAGCGCTCCAGCACGAGCGCGATGCCCGCGGACCCCTCGTCCAGGTACGGCAGCAGCCGCCAGCCCTGGTTCACCTGGAGCGAGCCGTCCTCCGCGTGGCGGCAGCGCCGCAGGTCCTGCCGGAGCGCGGTGGCCGCCAGGTCGAGCAGGGCGGGGTCCGCGGTGTGCTCGTAGGCGTGCAGGAACAGCAGCGCGGGTCCGGACGAGCCGTGCATGAGCCCGGCGCGCGGCCCGGCTCCGCCGCTGATCTCCGGTACGGGGGCGCCGAGCCGCCCGGCGCAGATGTCCGCCGCGCGCAGGGCGAGGCCGGTGTGCCCGAAGTGGAGGAGGTTCAGCCCGATGCCGGACAGGCCGGAGACGAGCGCCGACTCCAGGCCGTCCCACTTCTCGCGCAGGCAGACGTCGACCAGGTCGCGGGCGTCGTCGTGGTGGCCGAGCAGGTCCAGCACGTACGCGATGCCGTGCAGCCCGTCGTACAGGCCGAGGCCGGAGCCCTGGACCGGGCGGCGGGCGCGCTCGCGTAACCAGCGCTCGTACTCGGGGTAGGGCCCCAGCCCGGCGCCGGCCAGGGCGAACAGCACGCCGGCCGCGCCGTGGGCGAGGTTGAGCCCGCCGCCGGGCCGGAACTGGGCCACGTCGCCGGGGAACAGCCGGTCGTCGCGGCCCGGCGTGGCGCTGGCCACGATGGCTGTGGCCATGGCGTCGCGCAGCTCGGGCCATCCGGCGGCGCCGGGAACGGGCGTCCCCGCCATCCCGGCCGGCGGCGACGCCGTGCCGCGCCCACCGCCCGGGCGGGCGCTCTTCCCCGCGGAGCCGGTTTCCCGCGCGTCGCCCGGGAAGGCCGCTGCCCCCGGGAGGGCCGCTCCCTCCGCGTCGCCCAGGATGGTCGCGACCGCCTCGTCGATCAGTCCCGCGGGCACCGGGAACGTCTCCTTGACGATCTCCCCCAGGTGCGCGACCTTGGCGCGGTGCAGCGGCAGCATGATCGTGCACTGGGGCGCGAACATGCCGAGGCGCAGGCACGCCAGCGCGTACCGGTCCACGTCCGGCCCCTGCCGGTCGGCGGGCGCGACGAAGGCCGGGTGGGCGAGGGCGGCGCGGCCCCGGTCCCCGGCGAGCGTGGCGACCTCGTAGTCGATCAGCGCGACCCGGCCGTCCTCGGTCAGCAGGATGTTGTCGAGGTGCAGGTCGCCGAAGACGACGCCGCGCCCGTGCAGCGAGGCGACGGCCCTGTCCACGGCGTCCAGGGTCGCGACGGCCCAGGCGGTGTAGTCGGCGAGGTCGTGCTCGGTGCAGGTGGCGCGCGTCAGCGGGTAGCGGTGCACGAGCCGCCGCTGGAGCGGGGTGCCGTCCACGAACTCCTGCACGAGGAAGTGGTGCTCGCCGAGCGTGAAGTAGCCGCGCGGCGCGGGGGCGGCGGGCAGCCCGGCCAGGCGTTCGAGGATGTCGCGCTCGTGCTCGATCCTGGCGACGGCGTCGCGTCCCGCGGCGTCGAGCCCCGCGTGCGGCCTGGCCTCCTTGAGCACCACCCGCTCCCCCGAACGTGTGTCGCGGCCCAGGTAGACGCCGCCGCCGTTGGAGAAGTGCAGGACGCTCTCGATCTCGTACGGCAGCCCGGCCGTGGTCACGGCGTTGCGCGCGGCGAGCTGAGGCTCCAGGAACGCGGGCAGCGTCGTCCAGGGCGGCACCGAGAACGTGGCGCCGCGTACGTCGGGCACGAGCCGGCCGTCCCCGTCCTCGACGGCGAGCACCCGCTCGCCGGAGGGCGACAGGCAGTGGCGCTCGGCGAACCCGCCGTACCTGACGAACAGCGGGCCGGTGCCGTAGCGCAGGTCGCTGAGGATGTACGGCCCGCGCACGTCGCACAGAAGCCCGTCCAGCTCCTTGAGCACGAGTTCGAGCTGCGCCTCGTCCCTGGGGTAGACGGTGACGAGCTTGCCGCTGGAGGCCCGGGAGGCGGCCTTGGAGTTGACCATGACGAGCACGGGCAGGCCGCGCAGGAACTTGAACGCGATGCCGCGCGGGAGACAGTAGTCCCGTACGGCCTCGATGGCCTTCTCGGCGTCCTCCACGCGGGCGGACACGTGGATTTTCCAGCCTTGCGGAGGAAGGGGCGGGTCGATGGTGTCGGGGGCGAAGTAACACCAGGTGTCGGTCAGGGCGGTGGACCAGCCGGGCGGAAGGGGCCTGCGCAGAAGGGGAAAGTCGGCGTCCTCGGCCGTGCTGTGTTCGAGCGTGTCGTAGAAACACGGGTCAACAAGGCAGTACAGCTCGTGCTTGTCCATCTGGCGGGGACCTCCGGGGCGGTGTGCTTAGAGCCTCCCGCCGGGGCCGCCTTTCGACTAGTCACATACCGCATTGCCCATGCATGCCTATTGAATTGCCATTTGTGAATTCTTCACGATAAATCGGGTCAAGGCTATTTCTTTCGTGGGACGTACACCGTGAAGGAGAACTGCCCGCTCCTGGAGTCGGCGGCCTCCAGCCAGCCGCCGAGTATCGCGACCCGCTCGGCCAGGTTCAGCAGGCCCTGACCTCCCTCGCCGGGTCGGCGGGGCGGGCGCGCGCCGTCGTTCGTGATCGTCAGGCGCACCATCCGGTCACGTTCCAAAAGATGAACCGAGCACTCCCGGGCGTCGGCGTGCCTGAGCACGTTCGTCACCCCCTCGCGCAGGGCGTGCGTGAGCGCCTCCTCCACCTCGCCGGGCAGGTCGTGGCAGGACACCCTGATCTGGCAGCGCACCCGCGCCGACTCCAGCAGCGCCCGCGCCGAGCCCAGTTCCCCCGCCAGCGACGAGTTGCGCAGCCCGTGCGCCACGGCCCGGACGTCGGCGGACAGGACGCGCAGCAGCTCCAGCGTCTCGCCCACCTCGGCCCTGGCCTTCTCCCGCGCCGCGTCGTCCGGCTCGGCCACCAGCCGGTCCAGGAGCTGCATCTTCAGCACCAGCACCGTGAGCCGGTGGCCGACCAGGTCGTGCAGGTCGCGGGTGAAGCGGCGGCGCTCCAGCGCCACCGCCCTCCGCATGACCTCGGTACGCGCCTCGCCCAGGTGCCGCGCCCGCCTGGCCAGCGACACGACCGCGTACTCGGCCAGGCCCACCAGCGGCGCGGCGACCACCCAGAGCGGATGGATCACGGACGGATCGGGCGCCAGCAGCACCACCGGCCCGCACGCCAGGGCCAGCACCGCCAGCACGGTCGAGCGGATCCGGCGGGACACCTCCAGCAGCGCGCCCGTCAGCAACCCGCACACCGGTGTCCACGCCGCCCCGAACACCGTCAGCGGCAGGTACGTCAGCCACGCCTGCACCGCCACCAGCCACCACGAGCCCGCGCACCGCGCCGGGGTCTCGGTCATGAACTTCAGGTGCAGCCCCAGCAGGACGAGCAGCGTCGCCGTCCCCGCCGCCAAGCTCTCCGCCGCCACCGCCCCCGGCGCGGCCAGAGCGCCCATGACCGGCAGCGTCAGCGCGATGATCCCCGCTCCCAGGCCGAGCCCGCCCACCCAGTACGGGGATGACAGCTCCCCGAACCACTCCCGCGCCCGAGACGCGCGTCTCCAGCCTGTGTCGTCCACCCCACCCCCGATGTGCGCCGACTCCGGGGCCGTACGGTTCGCCAAGCCGCTGGAGAGCCCCGGTTTGCAACGTTCCTCCAATCGACCCGACGGCCTCGCCCCTGTAAAGCGCGTTGCCGCTTTTGGACAGGAATGACTCCCCGTCCGCCCGCCCGGTCAACCATGGCACAAGGGCCCTATGGTGAGCGGTATGGACTACACACGACTTGGTGACTCGGGTTTGAAGGTGTCGCGGGTGTGCCTCGGCATGATGAGCTACGGCGACCCCGACCGGCAGAAGTGGGCGCTGCCGCAGGACGCGGCCGAGCCCCTCGTCCGCAGGGCCGCGGACGCCGGGGTGACGTTCTTCGACACCGCGAACGTCTACAGCAGGGGCGAGAGCGAGGTCGTGACCGGCAACGTGCTGCGCGGTGTCTTCCCCCGGCGGGAGGACTACGTGCTGGCCACCAAGGTCTATTTCCCGATGGGCAAGGGGGTCAACGACCGCGGGCTGTCGCGCAAGCACATCCTCGACTCCGTCGACGCCTCGCTCAAGCGGCTCGGCACCGACTACGTGGACCTCTACCAGATCCACCGCTGGGACGACGAGACGCCCATCGAGGAGACCATGGAGGCGCTGCACGACGTGGTCCGGGCGGGCAAGGCCCGCTATCTGGGGGCGTCGAGCATGTGGGCCTGGCAGTTCGCCAAGGCGCAGCACGTGGCCGAGACCCACGGGTGGACGAAGTTCGTCTCGATGCAGAACCACTACAACCTCCTCTACCGCGAGGAGGAGCGCGAGATGTTGCCGCTCTGCGCCGACCAGGGCGTGGGCGTGATCCCGTGGAGCCCGCTGGCCCGCGGCGTGCTGGCCAGGGCCGGCTCCGCCGCCACCACCGTCAGGACGGGGTCCGACGAGCGCATCGACTACCTGTACGACCCCGAGAACGACAAGCTGGTCGTCGACCGGGTGGCGCAGGTGGCCCGGCAGCGGGACCTGCCTGCCGCGCAGATCGCGCTGGCCTGGCTGCTGCACCGGCCGGGCGTCACCGCGCCGATCGTGGGCGCCACCAAGGAGCGGCACGTGGACGACGCGGTGGCGGCCGTGTCGGTGTCGCTGTCGGCGGAGGAGTCGGCGTTCCTGGAGGAGCCGTACCGGGCGCGCGAGGTGCGCTTCTGACCAGGTGACCCGTGGCTCGTCCCAGGTCGCCGGGCGGGATTGTCGGCGCCGGACCCTAAGGTATGGGACATGCGGGCAAATGAGGAGGCTGCGGCCGCGCTGCAGGAATACGCGGAGCTGTTCGCGCTCACCGGCGGCGACGCCTTCCGGGTGCGAAGTTATCAGAAGGCGGCCAAGGCGATCGCCGGGTTCCCCGAGGACATCTCGGTCGTCGACGTGCGCTCCGTCCCCGGGGTGGGCGAGGCGATCGCCAAGAAGATGGAGGAGTTCCTCCAGCGCGGCAGCTTCCGGCAGCTCGACGACCTGCGGGGCCGTGTGCCCGAGGGCGTGCGCCGGCTGACCAGGGTGCCCACGCTGGGGCCGAAGACGGCGATCATGCTGTTCGACGACTTCGGCATCGACTCCACGGCGGCGCTGAGCGAGGCGATCACGTCCGGTCGCCTCGACGGTGTCAAGGGCCTCGGCCCGAAGACACTGGCAAACCTGCTCAAGGGCATCGAGCAGCTCGATCAGGCGGGCCGCCGGGTGCACATCGGCACCGCGATGTCCCTGGCCGAGCAGGTGATGGGGTCGCTGAAGGCCGAGCGCCTGGCCTACGCGGGCTCGCTGCGCCGGATGAAGGACACGATCGGCGACATCGACATCCTCGCCGTCGCGCCCGAGGCCATCATGGCCGACTTCCGCGCCCAGCCCTACGTCGCCGAGGTGATCGCGGCGGGTGACAAGAAGACCTCGATCCGCACCACGTCCGGCATCCAGGTCGACCTGCGCGTGGTCCCTGCCGGGTCGTGGGGCGCGGCCATGCAATACTTCACCGGCTCCAAGGAGCACAACGTCGCCATCAGGGAGATGGCGGTGAAGAAGGGCTGGAAGCTGTCCGAATACGGGCTGTTCGAGGGCGACCGGGTGATCGCCGCCGAGTCCGAGGAGGACATCTACCACGCGCTCGGCATGCAGTACGTGCCGCCGCCGATGCGGGAGGACGGCGGGGAGGTGAAGGCGGCGCTGAAGGGTGAGCTGCCGGTCCTCGTCGAGCTGGGCGACCTCAAGGGCGACCTGCACACCCACACCGACCTGACCGACGGCATCGCCTCACTCGACGACATGGTGGCGGCCGGGCACGCCCGCGGCTACGCCTACTACGCGGTCACCGACCACGCCCCCGACCTGGCGATGCAGCGCATGACGCTGGACAAGGCGCTGGCGCAGCGGGGCCGGGTGGCCGAGCTGCAGGCGAGATATCCGGACATGCGGCTGCTGCACGGCACCGAGCTCAACATCGCGCCCGACGGGTCGGTCGACTGGCCGGAGGACATCCTGCGGGAGTTCGACGTGTGCGTGGCGTCGGTGCACTCGCACTTCGGCATGTCCCGCGACGAGATGACCCGCCGGTTCATCGCGGCCTGCGAAAACCCGTACGTCGACATCATCGGCCACCCCACCACCCGCAAGATCGGCAAGCGTGAGCCCGTGGACGCCGACTGGGACGCCGTCTTCGCCGCGGCCGCCCGCACGGGCACCGCGATGGAGATCGACTCCTTCCCCGACCGCTCCGACCTGCCCGCCGACCTGGTGCGGCTGGCCAGGCACCACGGGGTGAAGTTCTCGATCGACAGCGACTCGCACGCGATCCCGCACCTGGCGAACCAGCGCTTCGGGGTGGGCATCGCCCAGCGGGCCTGGCTGACGACCGACGACGTGATCAACACCTGGCCCCTCGACCGCCTCCTGGCCTTCCTGGGCCGGTGAAGTCGACGCCCGCGCCTGTCAAACCTGGGAGAAGCGCGGCGGTTGGGCGGGGTATGGGGGCGGGTAAGGGCTTTGAGGGGCCTCAGTTGGATCGTTCCCGTGCCGATCGCACAGATTTTTGGCAATGAAAGGGGTCCCATGAGACAGGGCCAGGAGATTAAATGGTTTCCAGGTAGGAAATAGGTGCTACGAGGTGATGCGTATGGAGCAAGTCACGGCGGCGATCGTCAAGCCGCTGCCCGACCACCTGTTCCGCGTCCACGGCAACAGTGCCGAGATGCGGTGGGAGGCCATGGCGGGGTTGGGGTACCACACCCCCAACGACCGGTTCTTCGTGCGCAACCACACCTTCACCCCCCTCATCGACGCCGCCACCTGGCGGCTGCGGATCCATGGGGCGGGAGTGCGATGTCCGAGCGAGTTCCGGTACGAAGACCTGCGGGCCATGCCGTCGCGCACGTACGACGTCGCGATCGAGTGCGCCGGCAACGGGCGGCGGTTCTACCGGACCCAGCAGCACGACGGTGCTCCCGGCACGCAGTGGGGCCTCGGGGCGATCGGAGTGGCGCGGTGGCGCGGGGTGCCGCTGAAATACCTGCTCAAGCAGGCCGGCGTGCTCCCGGACGCGGTCGACGTGCTGGCGACCGGGCTCGACGCGCCCTTCGAGGACCACGGGCACGTACGCCGGCCGGTGCCGATCCGCAAGGCCATGGACGACGTGCTCGTCGCCTACGAGATGAACGGCGTCCCGCTGCCGCCCGACCATGGATTTCCCGCGCGACTGGTGGTGCCGGGGTGGGTGGGCATAGCGTCCATCAAATGGCTGGGCGACCTGGAGGTTTCCACGACGCGGCTCTACACGCCGTGGAACACGGTCTTCTACCCGGACATGACGACGCTGCCGGTGAAGAGCGCGTTCGAGCTCGAGTGGAATGCGCGCCTGCCGATCCCGGGCACCCACATCCTGCGCGGGCGGTCCTGGTCGGGGCGAGGCAGAATCGTCCGGGTGGAGGTCAGCTTCGACGGCGGGCTGACCTGGCGCCGGGCCGAGCACCACGGCCAGCGCCTGGTCAGGGCCTGGCTGCCGTGGCACATCGAATGGGCTCCGCAGCACACGGGCACGCGGCTGCTCATGGCCCGGGCCACCGACGAGACCGGCGCCACGCAGCCACTCACCCGGCCGCGCGACCCGTACGGCTACAACTTCGACGCCGTGGTGCAACATCCGATTCACGTCGTCAACGGATAGGAAGTCGTCAACGGATAGGAAATTGTCACTGACCCAGGCTGAGCTGGACCTTCTCCATATGTACGGACGATGCACCTGAAGCCATCTGTAAGACTCGCGCGGAAACCTCCCGGAAATCCCCTCATGTAATGCTGACTACCTAGGGAAAGAGGAGAGCCGATGCGCCAGCTCACCGCACTCGACGCGCAGTTCCTCAATGTCGAGACTGCGACCACGGCCGCGCACGTGGCCGGGGTGGCGCTGGTCGACTCGGCCGACGGGTCGGTCAACCGCGACGCGCTGGCGGCGCTCCTGCTCGACCGCCTCCACCTCTCCCCCGCGCTCGGCCTGCGGCTGGCGGAGGTGCCGCTCGGGCTCGACCACCCCTACTGGATCCCCGATCCCGACTTCGACATCGACAACCACCTGTTCGAGCTGACGCTGCCGCAGCCGGGGGACGACTGGCAGCTCGCCAGGGCCGTCGCGGAGCTGCACGCCCGCAGGCTGGACCGCGCGCATCCGCTGTGGGAGATGCACCTGATCGACGGGCTCATGGACGGGCGGCTGGCCGTCTACACGAAGGTGCACCATGCGGCCATCGACGGCATCTCGGGCGCCGAGACCCTCGCCACCCTGCTCGACCTGACCCCCAACGGGCACCTGACGCGCAAGGGCCGGCCGGCCAGCGCCCTGGACGCCCGGCAGCACGACGTGTCCGCGGCCTGCGCCACCCCGTCCAGGGCCACCCCGCCGCGATCCGCACCGGCATCGGCGTCGGGATCGGCATCGGCCGAGGACGTGCCGGGGCAGGCGGCTCCTGGGGGCGTGGTGGCGACCGGCCCGGGTGCGGGGCCCGGCGAGGCCGGGCTGGTCGACATGCTGGCCAGTGCCGTCATCCGTACCGCGACCCACCCACTGCGCGCCGCCCAGTCCGTGGTCAAGGCCGCGGGTGATCTGGACGTCATCCCCCTGGCCGCCGGGCTCCCCGGCGCGAAGCTGATCGCCAAGGCCGCCCGGGTGGTCACCCGCGACCGGCACCAGCGTCCCGAGCTGCCGAGCCTCACCGTCCCCCGCACCCCGTTCAACGGCCCTATCAGCGCCCGCAGGCACCTCTCCTTCGGCTCTCTGTCGCTCAAGGACGTCAAGAAGGTCGCCAAGGCCCACAACATGAGCGTCAACGACATCGTCATGGCCCTGTGCACGTCGGCCCTTCGCTCCTGGTTGCACGAGCGCGCCGCCCTGCCCGAGGAGCCGCTGGTCGTGGGCGTGCCGGTGGCGGTTCGCCGGTCGAGGACCAAGGATCTGGTCGGCAACCAGCTCTCGGCCATGGTCGCCCCCATGCCCACGAACGTCCCCGACCCGTGGGAGCGCCTGCGGGCCGTCGGCGCCGTGATGGACGCGGCCAAGCGGCGTTTCGCGCTGGCCCCGGCGACCTGGCTGAACGAGCTGTGCTCGGTGCTGCCCGCCCCGCTGACGAGCCTGGCGACACCGGCGATCTTCCGGCTGGCCGGGCTGGCGTTCCCGCCGATCAACCTCATCATCAGCAACGTCCCGGGGCCGCAGGTCCCCCTGTATCTGTGCGGCGGGCGCGTCCTGTCGTACTATCCGCTGTCCGTGCTGACCGACATGAGCGGCGGGCTCAACATCACCTGCTTCTCCTACGACGGGATGCTCGACTTCGGCATCGTCGCCTGCCCCGAGCGGATGGACGACGTGTGGGGCCTGCTCGACCACCTGCGTACCGCGCTCGACGAGTTGCTAGACGAGCGCGTGGGCGATGAGTTCCGAGACGGCGTCGGGGTCGATCTGGCGGCCGGTTAGCTGGCAGAGGCTCTCCTGGTAGAGCAGCACGGCGGCGAACGTGGCCGCCGCCACCTCCAGCCTGGCCGCGTCGCCGCGCGCGCCCGGCAGGGACAGCTCCAGCGCGAACCGGGCACGCCTGATCAGCTCGCCGTTGAGCCGGCCGAGCCGTTCCCTGACGGACGTGTGCGTGTCGGCCTCGCTGAACAGGATGCGCCGCATCGCCGGTGAGGCGCGCAGCGGCAGGCCGCGGGCCAGCCGCGACAGCGTGCCGACCAGGTCGCCGGGCACCGCGTCGACCTCGTGCCCCTCCTCGACCAGCGTGCGCTCGTCGACCAGGGCCACCAGTACGTCGATCTTGCGCGGGAAGTAGTCGGAGATCAGCCCGTTGGGCACCTTCGCCCGCTTGGCGATGACCGCGGTCGGGGTGGCCTCGTAGCCACCGCCCGCGAACAACCGCTCTGCCGCGTCCAGGATGCGCGTCCGCGCGTCACCGACCACCACAGCTCCGCACCTTAGTGGGCCGGGACACCCCTCGCCACGCCGACGAGACGAAAGCCCGTGCCGGTCTTCCGCGCGGTGGGACGCGCCAGGGCCCGCCCGAGTGACCGGAGGCGGTACGGACCCGGGGTGGAAGCAATCATGCGAGTCAATGCTGTAGCATCTGAGACAAGATTGTCTCAAACGATACGCAGGTGTTCACATGGCAGTGACCCGCGACCAGCTCATGAAGGCCGCGATCCACCATCTCAACGAGAACCCGTCCGCCTCCATGGCCCAGCTCGCCGAGGCCGTGGGCATCAGCAGGGCCACCCTCCACCGGCACTTCACCAGCCGTGACGAGCTCATGCTCGCCCTCGGCCACCGCGCCCACGAGCAGTGGGAGCAGGCACAGGTGAGCAGCGGCCTGGCCGAGGCGACCGCCTCCGACGACCCCGAGGTGGTCGGCAGGGCGCTGCACACCCTGCTCGACCGCCTGACCGAGGTGGCCGACGAGTACGGCTTCGGCCTGACCGACTACGCCATGGTGGTCCACCCGGAGCTGAAGCGCCGTTCCGACGAGCTGGAGGAGCGTGAGATCGCGTTCTACGCCACCGCCCAGCGCGTGGGCGTGCTCCGCGCCGACCTGTCCGCCCGCTGGGTGAGCTGCACGGTGTACGGCCTGCTCGTGGCCGTACGCGAAAGCCTGCGCAGGGGCGACGTGGCCCGCCGCGAGGCCCCCCGGCTGGTCCTCGCCACGTTCCTGAACGGCACCGCCCCCAGGAGGGACGACGCATGACGATCACCACGTCGCCCGTCTCGTCGAAGCGGCGCTGGGCGTCCCTGGCGGTCCTGTCGGCCAGTGTGCTGCTCGTGGTCATGGACATGACCATCCTCAACGTGGCCCTGCCCGCCATCTCCGAAGACCTGCGGCCCGACTCGATCGAGCTGCTGTGGATGGTGGACGCGTACGCGCTGGCGCTGTCCGGGCTGCTGGTCTCGGTGAGCGCCCTGGGTGACCGGTGGGGTCGCAAGCGCATGCTGATGACCGGGTTCGCGGTCTTCGGGGCGGCCTCGCTGGCGATCCTGGCGACCGGCAGCCCGCTCGAGGTGATCGCCGTGCGGGCGCTGCTCGGCGTCGGCGGCGCGATGATCATGCCGTCCACGCTGTCGATGATCCGGAACCTGTTCACCGACCCCGGCGAACGCGCCAAGGCGCTCGGGGTCTGGTCGGCGATGGCCGCGGTCGGGGCCGCCCTGGGGCCGATCGTGGCCGGGTTGCTGCTGGAGCACTTCAGCTGGCACGCGGCCTTCCTGGTGAACGTGCCCGTCATGGTGATCGCGATCGCCGCCGGGCTGTTCCTGCTGCCGGAGTCCCGCAACCCCGCGCCCGGACGCTGGGACGCGCCGGCCACGCTGCTGTCGATGGCCGGCATGGTGGCGCTGGTCTACGCGGTCAAGTCGTTCGGCAAGTACGGCCTCACCCACCCCGGCGCCCTGCTGTCGGCCGTGGTGGCGGCGGTGGCGCTGACCTGGTTCGTGATGCGGTGCCTGCGCCGACCTGACCCGCTCCTGGAGGTCAGGCTGTTCCGCAGCACCCCCTTCTCGGCCGGGGTGGTGACCGCGCTGACCACGTCGATCGCGATGGCCGCGATATTGCTGCTGCTCGCGCAGTGGATGCAGCTCGTGCAGGGGTACGGGCCGCTGGAGACCGGCGTACGGCTGCTGCCCGCCGCGCTGGCCGCCATCGTCGTCTCACCGCTGGCCCCGGCGCTGGCGGCGCGCGTCGGCGCCCGTACGGTGCTGACGGGCGGGCTGGCCGTGACCGGGCTGGCGTTCCTCCTGCTGTACGCGGCCCCTAGCCCGCTTGGCTACTGGCCGGTCGCGGTCGCGCTGGCGTTGATCGGCCTCGGGAACGGGTCGCTGGCGATCGCCTCGGCCACGATCATGTCGGGCTCGCCGCCCGCGAAGTCGGGCAGCGCGGCGGCCATCGAGGAGACCAGTTACGAAGTGGGCGGGGCACTCGGCGTGGCTGTCCTGGGCAGCGTCGCGGCTGCCGTCTACCGGGGGGAGGTGGAGTACGCGGGTCCGGGCGCGGACGTCGCACGGGAGTCGCTGGGCGGGGCGCTGGACGTGGCCGGGGAGCTGGGCACGGCGGGCGACCTCCTCGCCGCGCAGGCGCAGGCGGCGTTCACCGAGTCGCTCCTCGTGGCCAGCGCGGCGGGGGCGGTGCTGATGCTGGCGGGGACGCTGGCGGTATGGCTGCTCACGCCGCGCGACCTCGACGTGTCGTCGTCCGAACACCATCACTAGACCGAAGTCGGAGAAACGAGCCGAAGCCGAGAACCGAACCGAAGCCGAGAACCGAACCGAAGCCGAGAACCGAACCGAAGCGCCGGGACCGCAGAGTCCCGGTGAGGTCGAGGGCCGCGAGCCGTTCGGCCACGCGCCAAAGGCTGGGGACCGCGAGCCGTTGGCCACGCGTCAGAGGCCGGGGCCCGCGACCTGTACGGCCGTGTGTCAGAGGCGAGGGCCCGTGACCTGTACGGCCATGCGTCAGAGGCGGAGGGCGTGACCTGTATGGCCATGCGTCAGAGGTCGGGGCCCGCGACCTGTTCGGCGACGCGGCCGATTCGGGCGAGGCGGGCCAGGGCGGGACGGGCGAGCACCTGTCCGATGTCGTGCAGGGCCACGATCAGCTCCTCGACACCGTCGAGCGGCATGTCGGGCTCCCGGCTCAGCAGGATCCCCCGGTATTCCTCGGGCGAGACGGCCCCGCCGGGCAGCTCGATGCGGTCGTCCTCCGCCCGGAAGAGCACCGGGACGGCGGTGTCGAGCACCAGGGCCAGGGCGGTCAGCTCGGCGGCCGTGAACGCCCGCTGCCCGCGCTCGGCCTGGTGAACGGCCTGGCGGCTCCACGGCCTGTCCAGGTATCGGCCCAGCGCCTCACCCAGCTCGGTCAGCGACATGCGGCGCTCGGCACGCAGGCGCGCGATCTGCCGCCCGATCGCCTCTTCCACCCGCAATCCCATCACCCTTTCGATCGCCTGTCATTCTGCACGATGACACCGACAGTCGAGGATTGACGGGAGGGCGCTCGCGGCAGTAGTGTCAATCTACAGAGTTCCCCGTCAAGGTGGCCAATGACATGGCCGATGGTGAGGCGCGAAATGCAGGACATCCGCATAGAGGTGGTCGGACCGGTCGGCGACTGCGCCGTGCTCAGGATCGCCGGCGAGGTCGACGTGTTCACCGCTCCCAAGGTGCGCGAACAGATCGTGGACCTCGCGGCCAAGGGCGTCGTGCACGTCGTGGCCGACCTGAGCGCGGTGGAGTTCCTCGACTCGACCGGCCTGGGCGTCCTGGTCGGCGGGCTCAAGCGGCTGCGTACGCAGGACGGGTCGCTGGCGCTGGTGATGACCACGGATCGCATCTCCCGCATCTTCAAGATCACTGGACTCACGGCGGTGTTCGCCTCCCACTCCTCCGTGCCGGAGGCGATCGCGGCCGACCCGCACTGGACGGGGGCCGTCGAGGCGGAGGCGGGAAGCGTCGAGGAGTGGTGCCGCGAGCACGGCCTGACCTCCTGACCTCCCGACCCGGCACCGGGCCGGCCCCGAAGGCTTGACTGACCCGGCCCGGGCTGACCGATCCGGCCCGGGCCGCAGGTGCACGCCCTCGCGACCCGGCCTCGCGCGGCGCGCAAAACACGGGCGCTCAGGCACACAGACGCTCAGGCGCACGGGCGCTCAGATACACACACGCTCAGGCGCACGGGCGCTCAGATACACGGGCGTCCGAAGCATGGGTGGCCCGGAACATGGGTGCCCGGAACACGGCCGTCCGGGCTCAGGGGCGGGAGGCCCGGTCCAGGAGGGCGAGTTCCGCGTCGCTCAGCGTCAACGTGGCCGCCTCCATCAGGGGCCGCAGTTGCTCCACGTTGCGCGCGCTCGCGAGCGGCGCCGCCACCGTGGGCTGGGCGGCGAGCCAGGCCAGCGCCACCGAGGCGGGAGCCGATCCGTGCTCCGCCGCCACCTTCGCCAGCGCCTGCAGCGTCCTGGGGCCGCGCTCGGTCTCCAGGTACTCGGCCGCCTTCCCCGCCCGCGGGCTGTCCACGTCCACCCCTGGCCGGTACTTGCCGGTCAGGAAGCCGCGCGCGAGCCCCGAGTACGGCGTGCTCGACAGCCCCTCCCCGGCCACCACGTCCCGCAACTCCCCTTCGTAGTCGCGCTCGACCAGGTTGTACGGCTGCTGCAACGCCACGTACCTGACCAGCCCCTCCTCGTCGGAGGTCTTGAGCGCCTCGGCCAGACGGCCGGCCCCGTAGTTGGACGCCCCCACGTAACGGACCTTGCCCTCCTTGACGAGGGCGTCGAACGCGGCCAGCGTCTCCACCAGCGGCGTGTCGGGATCGTCGACGTGCGCCCAATAGAGGTCGATGTAGTCCGTACGGAGCCGCCGCAGCGAGTCCTCCACGGCCGTCCTGATCGTGGCCGGGGCCAGCCCCCTGAGCCCATCCAGCATGCCGACCTTGGTGGCCAGCACGAGCGAGTCACGGTCGCCGCGCCCGGCCAGCCACTCGCCGATGATCGTCTCGGAGGTGGGCTCCCCGGTCGCCCAGTACGGGTAGACGTCGGCGGTGTCGATGAAGTTGCCACCGCCCTCGACGTAGGCGTCCAGGACGGCGAACGAGGTCTCCTTGTCGGCGGTCCAGCCGAAGACGTTGGTGCCGAGCGATACCGGAAATACGGACAGGTCCGTGGTGCCTATTTGCCTCATCCCGCCATTATCCGCACACGCCACCGTGGCACCGCGACGCGGCCCCGGTTACCCCGGGATGCCTGGTCGGCGGGGCCCTTCCCGGCCCGGCCCAGCGGCGTCGGACAGGGAAGAACACCCGAGCCGAAAGGGCAGCGACAGGACCGAAACTCCGAGCGTCAGTAGACCCGGTCGACCATGGAGTCGCACAGGGCGCGCAGGTCCGTGGCATCCGGGAGGTACTCGTCGATGACGCCGAGCGCCGATGACAGGTAGTGGTCCGCGAGCTTCCTGGCCCGCTCCCGGCCGCCGGCCGCCTCCACGAGGTGGGCGGCGTGCCGCGCGGACTCCTCGTCCACGACCCCGGAGTCCAGGACGGCCGACAGTTCGCGGGCGGCAGCGTCCTCTGCGGCGAGGGCGGCAAGCACGGGAATCGTTTTCTTCTCGCGCAGGAGATCGCTGTGGACGGGTTTGCCGGTGACCTGGGGGTCGCCCCAGATGCCGAGCACGTCGTCCACGATCTGGAAGGCCACCCCGAGGTCGCGCCCCATGGCCCACATGCGGTCGCCCAGCTCCGGCGCGCCGCCCAGGACCACGCCCGCCGCCGCGGCGGCGCCCAGCAGGCCGCCGGTCTTGCCCGCGGCCATCTCGATGTACTCGTCGAGGGTGACCTCGCCCGGCCCGTGCCAGGGACGGTTCTCGAAGGCCATGTCGGCGGTCTGGCCCTGCACCAGCTCGATGAGGGCCGCCGACAGGTAGGACATCGCCTCCGGCCGCCCCGCGAGCTGGCGGACGGCCAGGGCCAGCAGCGCGTCGCCGGTCAGCAGCGCGGGCCCGACCCCGTACGCCTTCCAGAGGGCGTCGCGGTGCCTGCGCAGCTCGTCGTTGTCGATGATGTCGTCGTGCGCCAGTGAGAAGGCGTGCACCAACTCCACCGCCACGGCGGCGGGCAACGCGTCCTGGGCACTGCCGCCGACGGCCTCGGCGCTCAGCATGGCGATCGCCGGCCGCACCTTCTTGCCGCCGTCGCCGTTCTGCTCCCTGCCGTTGACGTCCGACCAGCCCAACGCGAACGCCGCCATCCCGGCGCTCCCCGGATGCAGCACCGAGACCGCCTCACGCAGAGCAGGTTCAAGGAGGCGTCGGCAGCGGGCGATCACGCCGCCGTCTCGCGGCTGGCTGAGATTCAATGGGTGCTCCTACCCGATACGATCTTGAATCTACATGCACAAGCATGTGATACTCCACTCAACTGCTGACATTTGTCGGGAATGTCCGCGATGTGAGACGCGTACTGTACGCGATGGAGGAATCACAAGTGGCAGTCGAGGTTCCTGCCGACACGCCGACCGCCCGGGCTGTACCGGGGGCGGTGGCTGCCACGCGAGGCACACGCGTGCGCCGAGGGCGAGCCGCCAGCGCACCTCCAAGAGAACACCAGGCGGGCCATCACCTCAGATTCCCACCAATCTAATCAAACTTCGACATCCATCCAATACTTGCGCGAGTCATCACAGATGCCTGTGCAGTCGGTCTTCGGCTGCGCATCGCATCCGGGTCAGGGATTGCCGCATGCCGCACCTCAGGGGAAACCTCGTGAACACTCCTCATGTCGTTCCCTCCTACCGGGCCGTACCTCGGCTCGTGAGTGATCCGGTCACAGAGCTGGCCAAGATGGGCACCGACGCCGACGGACAGGTCGTCCGGCTCCACCTCGGGCCCTTCCGTCCTTACCTCGTCTCCCACCCCGACCACGTCCAGCAGGTACTCAAGACCGACTGGACCAACTTCGTCCGCGAGGGCATGTTCTGGCGGCCGTTGCAGCGGTTGATCGGCCATAGCATTCTTGGCGAGGGTGAGGCCTGGGCGTCCGCCAGAAAGATCCTCCAGCCGCTCTTCACCGCGCGCTACACGGACTCGCTGGCCGAAGACATGGCCGACGTCATCGCCGAGCGCGTTCGCGAGTTCGACGACTTCGCGCGGACGAACCGCCCGATCGACGTAGAGCACGAGATGACCTCGATCGTCAACCAGGCCGTCATCAAGGTACTGTTCGGCGGCCGGATCTCCCGTGACACCGCCGAGCGGTTGGCGCCCGAGTTCGCCACCTGCGCCACCTCGATCGGCTTCCGGATGCTCCTGCCCTTCGCGCCGTACTCGATCAGAGTGCCGGGCGACCGTGCCTTCCTTCGATCCGCGAAGAAGATCGACGAGATCGTCTACCCCCTCATCGAACAGGCGCGGCGCGACGACACCCGCAGCAAGGAGGTGGTCTCGGCGCTGCTCACGGCCCGGCTCGAGAAGGAGGGCAGGGCCGACTTGCATCAGGTGCGCGATGACCTGGTGAACATCTACGGCGCCGCCTCGGAGACGACGGCGATGTCGCTGATCTGGTTCTGGTCGGTGCTGCACGACCACCCGGACGTGAACGCCCGACTGCTGGAGGAGATCGACCGCGTGGTGGGTAACGGTCCGGTCCGGCCGTCGCACGTCGCCGAAATGCACTACCTCCGCATGGTCCTGCAGGAGCTGCTTCGGGTCTACCCGAACGCGTGGGTCGTCCCGCGCCAGAGCGTGGCGGACACGGAGATCGGCGGTGTCCGGATCAGAGCCGGCTCGCAAGTGCTGATCAGCCCGTACACCACACACCGACTGGAGGAGTTCTGGCCCCGGCCGACGGAGTTCGACCCCGAACGCTGGGCCGACAACACGCACGAGCGTCGGCACCGCTACGCGTTCATTCCCTTCGGCGCGGGCCCGCACGTCTGCCTCGGGCAGAGCCTGTTCTACGTCGAGGCGTCCCTCGTGCTCGCCAACATCCTGAGCAGGTACCGGGCGGTTCTCACCAATCCGCAGAAGCTGAGGCCCGTGCCGGGAGGAGCCACCCTGAGGCCCAAGCAGAAGCTCTTCCTGCGGCTTGATCCGATCGAACGGAAACGTGCGGCGTGAGCATCAGTGAAGCCGTGGACATCACCACGGAAGCGGGCGACCTGGTCACCAGCCTCATGCTCCGCCCGTGGGGGCAGGTTTCGACCTCCGTCTACGAGACCGGCCGGCTGGTCTCGCTCTCGCCCTGGCTGACCGGCCATACGGAGCGCATCGACTACCTGATCCGTACGCAGCGGCAGGACGGCGCCTGGGGTGGACCCGACGGGTACGGCGTGGTGCCGACCCTGAGCGCCACTGAGGGCATCCTCTCCGAGCTGACGCGCGGAGGTGATCGGGGGGCAGAGCACGCGCGCCTCTCGGACGCCGCCCAGCGTGGCCTGAGGATGCTCACCACCTGGCTGAGCAACCCCCTCGACCTCCCCGACATGCCGGCGATCGAGCACATCATCCCCTCGCTCGTTGCCCGCATCAACCAGCATGTCCAGGGATTACCGGGCCACGCGCCGATACCTTTGCCCGATGCCATGAGCTATGACACGCTCCACGTCGTGACGTCCCGGGTCAGGTCCGGGATGGAGGTGCCGGAGAAACTGCTCCACGCCCTGGAGATCGCTGCCGAGGAGGCTGCCGGGGCGCCCGGCATCCATCCCACGCCCATCGGCAGCGTCGGCGCCTCCCCGGCCGCGACCGCCGCCTGGCTGGGAGAGCACGGGGGGCAGGACGCGTATGAGCCTGCCCGCCGGCATCTGGAGGCGGTGGTTCGCTTGTACGGCGGCCCCGTACCCGTCGGGCTGCCTATCACGGTGTTCGAGCGAGGCTGGGTGCTGAGCTGGCTGCTCCGGGCGGGCCTGCCCATCGAGGTGCCGCCGGAGATGGTGGCCGACATCAGAACGGCCATTGGACCCGTCGGCACCCCCGCGGGGCCTGGGCTGCCCGCCGACGCCGACACGACATCCGTGGCGCTCTACGCTCTGGCCCTGCTCGGCGCTCCGCACGAACCGGACAGCCTGTGGGGGTTCCGCTCCGGTACCCACTTCTCCACCTGGCTCAACGAGCAGGGCGTTTCGGTCAGCGTCAACGCGCACGTGCTGGACGCCTTCGGTGAGTACATCCGCTGCCGGCCCGCCGCCTCATCTCGATACGGCCAGGCCATCGCCGAGCTGGCCGCCTGGATCCGGGATCATCAGCAACCAGACGGAAGCTGGACGGATCGGTGGCACGCGTCCCCCTACTACGCCACGGTGAGCTGCGCGCTGGCGCTCGACGCCTTCGGCGGAGACGCCTCGGCGGAGGCGGTACGCGCGGCGGCAGAGTGGACGCTGGAGACGCAGCGGCCGGACGGCTCATGGGGCCGCTGGGAGGGCACAGCCGAGGAGACCGCGTATGCGATCCAGATCCTGCTGCTGACCCGGGGACGCACGGATCCACGGCGCCTGCGCGCGGCGAATCGAGCTGACGCGTACTTGTCGAGTACGGCCGGCGGCGATCACCCTCCGCTCTGGCACGACAAGGACCTGTACGTTCCCCGTGCCGTCACCCGCGCCGCGGTCATCGCGTCGTCGCACCTCATCCGGCAGGCGCGGGCGGAGGCGGGCTAGCTCCCATGAGCGTCCACGTCGGCAGCCAGTTCTCGAACGGTGTACGCGTGCGTGTCCCTGGCCCTGTACCAGCCACCGCTGAAGGTGACGCACCTGTGCTGTGCTTCCCCGACCCACCGCAGTTCGGCGGGCAGGTGCGCGATCGCCGTCGCGAATTCCGCGTTGAGCTCGACGATGTGCGCCGACACCCGTTCGACCGCCGCCTCGGCGCTCATACCGGCGCGCTCGAGAATGAGAACCGAGTTCGGTTTGCCCTCGCTCCTCTCTCGTTCGAACGTCCTGACGTCATTGGCCAGCCGCACGCAGGCCGCGCCGAGATCATTGGCCGGCCCGATGGGTCGCCAGTAGGCCGCGGCGTCCTCGGGGCGCGGGCCACAGATCCCCAGGGCCGCCAGCCACCACGCGTGATAGAGGATCGTGAGAACGCCGTTGTCCAGATACTCCTCATACGACGGCCAGGGCTCGGCTCCCGTCGCCCAGACACGCTCGCGAGCCATCCCCCCGCCGGTGCGTTCCAGCTCTTCCATCAGCATCGGCACATACACGTCGGCTCCGTCGTATGCGCGGAAGCGGGCGCACCATGTCTGCCAGGCATGGATGGCCTGTTCCATGGGGTGCGGGCCGACGTCAGCCACGAGCGGCGCACCGGAGAGGACGGAGGACAGCCGCCGGAACAGCGCGATGACGTCGCGATCGGTCCGGTCCCCCGCGCTGCTGTCGGCGATGTCGTCGACGGCGAAGAGGATCACACTCAGAGTTCCGAGATCGACGATCTGTTCCCGCCGCGCGTGCGGGAACGTGGCCGCGGCCAGCAGGCAACTGAAGGCCAGCCGACTGGCAGTGCTGTTACCGTCGGCGAACAGGGCGGGATAGGCACCCAAAAGCCCCATCGCCTCGGGGACGGAGTCAAGTGCGGCCTTCAGCACGTCGGCACGGTCTCGTTGGGGCACGCCGGCCAGTTGGTCAGACTGCGCAAGGAGACGGTCGGCCAGGTCATTGTGGATGCTGAAATATGGGGGGACTAGGTCGGCCATTTTGCGAAGTATACCGATTTCTGACCCGTATTGGTACATATTGACTAATATGGTCAAGATCGGACGCTTGTGATTACTGTTGCTTGTGAGGCACTTTGGCCGTGCGCTAGAGTTCCTTGATCGATACTATGTCCAGCGTCACGCGCGCCAGGTGGCTGGCGCACAACGTGTGACTTTCACAGGGTGGGTGTAATGCGCTTCCGCAAGACGCGGCTGCGAACCAAGATCACGGCAATGCTGCTCTCCCTGACGGCCCTGTGGGCCTTCGCTGCGTGGGTCACCCTTCGCGAGGGAGTCAACCTCTTGTGGGTCTCCCAGCTCGACGCCTCCGTGTCGGGTCCCAGCGACCCGGTGCTCTTCTCGCTGCAGGACGAGCGCAGGCTGTCGATGGTGGCGTTAGCCGAGAAGACGGCCAAATCCCGCAAGGAGCTCGAAGCTAAGCGGAAGGAGACCGACCGGCATATCGGCATTTTCCGTGAATCGGCAAGCTCCGCGATAGTGAGCATGGCGATGGACGATCAAAGCGCCCAGAGGCTCGCCGATTTCTTCGCGAAGCTCGACTCGCTCAAGTCGGTCCGCCAAGGCGTCGATGCGGGCCGGAGCACCCGAGTTCAGATGACGGCCGCGTACAACGAGGTCATCGACCCCTACCACCATCTCTACGGCTCGCTGGCGACGCTCGACGACAAGGCACTCGCCAAAGACGTCCGCTCCCTCCTCGCGCTGAGCCGGGCCACAGAGCTCCTGGCCAGGGAAGACGCCCTCCTCGCCGGCGTTCTCTCCGAGGGGAGGTTGAGCGCCGCCACGCAGGCGCAGTTCAGCCAGGACGTGGGTGCCTGGCGGGCCACCGCCGAACAGGCCGCGGCAGAACTCACCGACCTCGACAAGGCCGCCTACGAGAATCTGACCAAGGGCCAGTCGGCCATCCGGCTCCAGAACCTGGAGCGACAGGTGATGGAGCATGACCCGAACTCCCTGACCATGCCGTTCACCGCCGGCGAGTGGAAGTCGGCGACCGAACGCTTCCTGGCCGACTTCAACACCATGGTGCTCGGTGCGGGCGACCGCGTCGTGGACCGGACCATACCGGTGGCCGTCGGCGTCGTCGTCCGGCTGGTCCTGGCCGGCGGTCTCGGCCTGCTCGCGGTCATCGCCTCGGTCGTCCTGTCCATCACCACGGCTCGAAACCTGTTCGCGCAGCTCCAGAAGCTGCGTGACGCCGCCCACGAGCTGTCCGACGACCGGCTGCCCGGCATCGTCGACCGCATCGGCCACGGTGAGGAGGTCGACGTCGCCAAGGAGGCGCCCGCGCTGGACTTCGGTGACGACGAGATCGGCCAGGTGGGCCAGGCGTTCAACACCGTGCAGCGCACCGCCATCTCCGTCGCCGCCGAGCAGGCCGAGCTGCGCCGCAGTATCCGCGACATCCTGCTCAGCCTGGCGCGCAGGACGCAGGGCCTGGTGCACCGCCAGCTCACCGTCCTCGACGTGATGGAGCGGCGCGAGACCGACCCCGAGGAGCTGAAGGAGCTCTTCCGGCTCGACCACCTCGCCATCCGCATGCGCCGCAACGCGGAGAACCTCATCGTCCTGTCCGGCTCGGCCCCCGCCCGTACGTGGCGGCGCGCGGTCCCCATGGTCGACGTGGTCCGCGGCGCCCTGGCCGAGGTCGAGGACTACACCCGGGTCTCGCTCATGCCTATGGGCGAGGTGGTGCTCGTCGGCCGGGCCGTCGGTGACGTCATCCACCTGCTCGCCGAGCTGATCGAGAACGCCGTGTCGTTCTCGCCGCCGTACACGAACGTGCAGGTCAGCGGCCAGCTCGTGGCCAACGGGTACGTGATCGAGATCGAGGACCGCGGCCTGGGCATGAAGCCCGAGGACCTCGACGCGGCCAACGAGCGCATCTCCGACCCGCCCGAGTTCCGTATCTCGGGCACCGCCCGCCTGGGGCTCTACGTGGTCAGCCAGCTCGCCAGGCGCCACGAGATCCAGGTGGTGCTCAAGTCGTCGCCGTACGGCGGCACGACGGTCGTGGTGCTGCTGCCGCAGGAGCTCGTCCAGCTCGACCCGTCCCCGGAACCGCAGGACGGCGACGAGCGGGAGCGGCTGCCGCGCCGTCAGCCCGCCGTGGCGACGGCCGCGCGCCTGCCCGTGGCGGAGAACGTGCGCACGCTCAAGCCCACGCGCTCCGGCCAGGTCCCGGCCCAGACGCCCGCGCCCGAGCGGACCCAGGGGCCGCGCCCCACCTCCGCGCCCAGGAGCGGCCGGGGAGCGAACCCCAGGTCCGCCCCCGGAACCACCGCACCCGCCCCGATGCCGATCAGAAAGCCGACCTCGGTGCCGCCCGCCGCGCCCGAGCCCGTGTCCAAGCCCGCCAACGAACCAGTACCAACCGCAATACAGGCCGAACCGGAGCAGCAGCCTGTGGCCGAGTTCACACCGTCGGGGCTGCCTCTGCGCGTGCCCCAGGCGAACCTGGCGCCAGCACTGCGTGACGACATGCCCACGCAGCCCGATCTCGAGGAGGACGATGACGAGCGCTCGCCCGAGGAGATCCGCGCGATGATGGGATCCCTGCAGTCAGGCACCCGTCTCGGCCGTTCGCGAGCCGCCGAGATGATGGACGAGCAGCCGGACGGTGAGGCATGACCCCCACCGCAGGCACCGATCTCAACTGGCTGCTCGACGACCTCGTCGGCCGTATCAAGGAAGCCGACCACGCCATCGTGCTGTCGTCCGACGGCCTGCTGATGGCCTCGTCCGCCGATCTGCAGCGGACCGACGGCGAACACCTGTCCGCCGTCGCCTCCGGGCTGCAGAGCCTGGCCAAGGGCGTCTCCGAGCACATCTCGGGTGGGCCGGTGCGCCAGACCGTCGTGGAGTGGAAGAACCAGTTCCTCATCGTGACCACGGCGGGCGAGCGCGCCTGCCTGGCCGTACTGTGCGCCCAGCAGGTCGACATCGGGCTGGTGGCGTACGAGATGGCGATGCTGGTCGCACGGGTGGGCCAGTACCTCACCTCGGGCGCCCGCAACGCCGAGGCCATCGCCAGGAGCGACCGGTGAGAGGCGCGGACGAGCCCACGGACGAGCATTGGGTGGACCCGGAGATCATCCGGCCCTATGTCGTCACGCGTGGCCGTACCCAGCCTGCCCACGGCAGGTTCGACCTGATCTCCATGGCCCTGGCGGTGGGTCCGCCGCCGGGGCCGGACGCGGGGCTGGACCCCGAGCATCTGAGGATCCTCCAGCTCTGCCGCGAACCCAAGTCCGTCGCCGAGATAGCCGCCTACCTGGATCTGCCGGCGGGCACGATCCGGGTGCTGCTCGGCGATCTGTTCGACCGCGAACTCGTCTCTGCGCAGGAACCGCGATCCGAGGTGGACATGCACGACATGAAGATGTACAGGGCGGTGCTCGATGGTCTTCGCTCGCTCTGAGCGTCCGCGCCTGCCGACGGCGATCAAGATCCTCGTCGCCGGCGGGTTCGGCGCGGGCAAGACGACGATGGTGGGCGCGGTCTCCGAGACCCGGCCGTTGCGTACGGAGGAGGTGCTGACCGACAGAGGCATCGGCGTCGACGACCTCACCTCGGTGGAGGCCAAACGGACCACCACCGTGGCGATGGACTTCGGCCGCATCACGCTCGGCACCGACTACGTTCTGTACCTGTTCGGGACACCCGGCCAGGAACGCTTCTGGTTCGTGTGGGACGAACTGGCGGAGGGTTCCCTGGGTGCCGTCATCCTGGCCGACACCCGGCGGCTGGCCGACTGCTTCCCGTCGGTCGACTACTTCGAGCGGCGGGGCACGCCGTTCGTGGTGGCGGTCAACTGCTTCGAGGGAGCGCCCACGTTCGAGATGGACGAGGTGCGGCTGGCGCTCCAGCTCAACCCGTCGATCCCGATCATCCTGTGCGACGCCCGCAAGCGCGAATCGAGCCGCGAGGTGCTGATCAGCCTGGTCAAGCACTCGGCCAGGCTCCGCGCCGAGCCCGTCGGCAGCTAAGCCCTCCGGCGTCCGAGGCATAGGGGTCCGCCCTCTTCCGGGGCTCGCGGCTACGGCCGTCGAGCCCCTTTCTCATGGGCGGGCTCATGGACGCGGCTCATGGACGGGTCGGTCTCCGGGCGGGCGTGCCGCCAGGCGCGCTCGAACTCCTCCCGGCCGATCTCCTTGCCCACCACCTCGGGATCGAAGAGGTCGACGATCGGCGGGTTCAGCACCCAGTCCGTGGGCGCGCTCCTGACCGCGGTGCCGTCCGGGGCCACCTCCACCTGGCGGAGGCGGCGCCCGTCGGGACCGACCTCCGCGAGGTAGATCGTCACACCGTGCTCGTCCTCCCAGGGCTCGCGCAGGTGAACGAGGTCCCGACCGGCCAGAGCGCCGAAGCCGGGACGTGAGCGCTGGATTTCGCGTTTGGCGCGCAGGTCGTCGAGACCGGCCGAGAGGCGGTCGGCGTCGATGTCCACCTCGTCCAGGTTCCAGGTCTCGGCCCGCGCGACGGCGTCGGGGCTGCCGACGACCTCGACCTCGGCCAGGCGTTCCACGAGCTCCCGCTCGGAACGCGCCCATATCCACCACCACAGACCGCCCATGCCGTAGTCGTGCAGCACGAGGAAGCGGTGTTTGGGCGGCATGTTCGTAGCTGTCACGCCACCACAGCCTAGATCTAGACGTCGTCCGATGTGGCCCACATGACGGACTCCCCGAACTCGTCCTCGCCGGCGGCCGTTCGACGCGGCCGTTCGACGCTCCGGCTCGGTGTGGTGGCCTGATCCGGCGGCCGGCCGGGCTAACCGGCGTTCGGGGAGGTCATGGTCGCTTTGATACCCGCCACGCGACCATGCTCGTCGAACTCGACGACCGCCTCGAAGCCGGGCCCGGCCAGTCCGGCCTGCTGGGCGCCGAAGTCGGCGCTGAGCCCGCGTTTGACGGCGTAGCTGTGCAGCGCGCGCCGGTGGTCGGTGAGCGGCAGGCCCGCGAGCGCCTGCTGGATGACGCGCATCACGCGAGCGGGCTCGGGCGGCGGCAGCCGGAAGTCGGGGTGCTCCACGAGGAACGCCGCCCGGGTGCCGCCACCGGCCTCCCCGCTGTACGAGGTCCAGCGGCCGGTCACCGCCTTGGCCACCTCCGTGAGGAGCCCGGCGGCACGGGCGGGCTCGGCCGGCGAGCCGGGCAGCACGCTGAACGGGACCTCGGCGGAGGCCAGCTCCGCGATGCCGTGCTGGAGGCCGAAGTCGCGCAGGCTCGCGGACGCCGCCACCACGGGCTCGGGGAAGCCCGACGGGTTTGCCCAGGCCCACAACCACGAGGCCGGGCCGGGCGCCGCACTGCCGAGGAGGTGGAAGGCGGTGCAGGTGATCGTACGGGCGCCGGTGAACTCGAAGCGCTGCTGTTGCAGGTCGACGTTCCAGTTGTGGCTGCCGAGGACCTCTTCGAGGTGGAGCTGGTGTTCCAGGGAGAGCAGGGCGGCGTCGTCGAGCAGGTCGGCGAAGGTGAGGGAGGTTTGCACGTCCCGCAGACTATGGGTTTCGGCCGGGTTTTTCCGCGATTACGGAAAAACCCGAAGGGCGGCCCGGCCGCCCCTCCGCCCCGCCGTGGGGAGTGTCC
Source organism: Nonomuraea antimicrobica (assembly GCF_039536965.1). Taxonomy (NCBI): domain Bacteria; kingdom Bacillati; phylum Actinomycetota; class Actinomycetes; order Streptosporangiales; family Streptosporangiaceae; genus Nonomuraea; species Nonomuraea antimicrobica. The sequence continues at coordinate 26,704 of NZ_BAAAZP010000029.1, forward strand.
CTACTGGTAGAGGGCGCCGAGCCGGGGCAGGCGGCGGGCGACCTCGGTGCCGTCGCCGAAGTCGAAGCTCCAGGCGGGGTCGAGGGCGGGGTAGCGGATGGTGAAGGAGGCGGGGGGAAGCTGCTCGCCGGTCGCTTGGAGGTGCGCCCGCCAGGCGATGCCCAGCATCTCCTCGCAGTCGAGGTCTCCGCCCTCGGCCGCCGCGGCGCGGACGACCGGCAGCTCGGCGAGGGTGTCGGGGTCGGCCACGACGCGCTCGAACACCTCGCGCCCCTGGGTGACCAGCCAGCCCCTGAAGTAGTCGAAGCCGTCGTCGGAACAGCCGCCGTTGATCAGGTAGGCGGCGCCCCACAGCGGCGCCCGGTAGGAGGCCGCCATGACGTCCCAGAATGCCTGCTGGGCCGCGACGATCTCGGCGGCCGGGCGGGCCGACAGCAGGGCGGTGGCGGTAGAAGCCACGGCCTGATCGTCGTCGGCGTCGGGAACCTGGTCGCGGGCGCGCTCGATCAGCATCCAGAACTGTGCGATGTCCATGGCGGCCCAGCCTGCCAGTCGGGACCGACAGAAACGATCAGCCGCCGTCGCGACGGCTCACGTATGCGTCCAGTTCGGCGGCGCCCCGGAGCATCGCGCGGCCGCGGGCCGACAGCCGGGTCCGCCAGTCGCGCAGGGCGCTCTCCAAGGGCTCCGGGCCTCCCGCCGCGCGCACCTGGGCGAGCAGCGGGGCGATCTGCTCCAGCAGGTAGCCGCCGCGTCTGAGCTGGTGGGCGAGCCGGGCATCCCGTACGTCGGCCGCCGTGTAGACGCGGTAGCCGGTACGCGGGTCGCGGCGCGGACGTACCAGCCCGGCCCGTTCCCACTTGCGCAGCGTCGCGGGGCGGAGGCCGAGCCGCCGGGCCAGCGGTCCGATGAAGGTCTCCCCGCGCTCCCCCGTCTCCCCCGCCGCCGTCGCGTCCTCCGGATGCCTGGGCTCCGGTGCGTGGGAGGCGGGCACCAGCGTGCGGAGCGCCTGCTCGACGGCCTGGAGGGTGCGGCGGTCGTCGAGGAGCTGGGCGTGACCCTCGTCGATGAGTCTCAGCGCCTCGTCGGACGCGCCCTCGTTCAGCGCCCGCATGATCGCCGTGGCCGCCTGGTGGCCGAAGCCGGGCACCAGGGCGACGAACGCGCGCAGGGCCTGGGCGTGCAGGCCGGTGTAGGCGCGGTAGCCGCTGGCGGTGCGCCCGGCGGGCGGCAGGATGCCGTCCTGCTCGTAGTTGCGGACCGCCTGGGTGGACAGGCCGTGCTCGCGCGCCAGGTCCACCGGGCGGAGCCGCGCGCCGGGCATGACGTACCTCACCTGGTTGAGGGTCGGGTGGGACGACTCCGCCGACGACACCGCGGAGTCTCAACGAGGGTTCAACGATATCGGGAAAGGGCGGCAGAGGTGGTCACCGGTTGTCAGCTCGACGGGGCGCCGACCAGGGACTGCAGGGCGCGGACCAGGTGTGTGGCGTCCGTACTGGAGAGCGGGGCGAGGAACCGGCGTTCCACCTCCTGGCGGGCGGATTCGGCGTCCCGCAGGCGGCTGCGGCCTGCCGGGGTGAGCTGGACGATGTTCTTGCGCCGGTCGTGCGGGCTGCGGCGCCGCTCGACGAGTTCCTTGCCCTCCAGGGCGTCGACGAGGGCCACCATCGTGGTGCGGTCGACGCTCAGCTTGCCCGCCGCCTCCAGTTGGGACAGCTCGTCATGCGCGTCGAGGACGGCGAGCACGGCCAGCTCGCGGCCGTCGATCCCGTGTGGCGCCAAGGCCCGCGAGGACTCCTCGTTCAGCCGCAGGTACGCGTGCTTGAGCAGGTAGCCGAGGCGGGAGGTGAGGACCTCGGGCGGCGTGTCGCGCGTCATGGGCACAGCGTACCGAGACTGATGGTCAGTCACACTGACGATCAGCTAGAGTGGCAATCGCGTCGCCGCCAACGGTGGCGCGTCGACTCGAAGGGCGTTTGGCAACCATGTCCGACCGGCACTCCCCCGCCGCGACCTCCGCGGCCCCCCTGACGTTCGGGATCAAGACCACCCCGATGCGGGTCCCCTACGAGGAGATCCTGCGCGTATGGCAGGAGGCCGACGGTCTGCCCGAGATCGCGGACGCCTGGCTGTGGGACCACCTCATGCCGATCGCCGGCCCGAAGGACGGCCAGGTCCTCGAAGGGTGGACGCTGCTGAGCGCCCTGGCCGCCAGGACACAGCGGTTGCGCCTGGGCCTGCTCGTGACGAGCAACCGCATCCGGCCGCCCGCCGTCCTCGGCAAGATCGCCACGACCGTCGACGTGATCTCCGGTGGCCGCCTGATCATGGGCCTCGGCGTCGGAGGCACCGCGCAACTGCCGGAGGCCGGTGACAACCCGGCCGCCGCCGAGTACGCGGCGTACGGCCTCACGCTCGTGCCACCCGCCGAAGGCATCGCCCGCCTGGAGGAGACCATCGCCATCCTGCGCGGCATGTGGACACGGGACGTCTTCGACTTCCACGGCCGCCACTACAACCTGACCGGCAACCGCAACGAGCCGAAACCCGTCCAGCGGCCGGGCCCGCCCCTGCTGATCGGCGGCTGGGGGAACAGGATGCTCCGCGTGGTGGCCGAGCACGCCGACATCTGGAACGTCCCCGGGCCACCGCACAACTCGCTGGACTACGTCATCGAGCGCAACGCCGTTCTGGACGACCACTGCGCGGCCATCGGCCGGGACCCGCGGACGATCACCCGCTCCGTGCAGTACATCGTCTCCTACGACGATCCCGCCGCCGACCGCAAGGCCGTCACCGAACTGGTCGCCGCGGGCATGACGCACATCGTGCTGAGCCTGCGGGGCCCCTATCCGCCGCAGGTCGCACGGTGGCTCGTCGACGAGATCATCAACCCCGTGCGCGGCACGACCTGAGTGCTCCGGCGCACCCCGTCCGCGCAGGGGAGGGCCCGGCCGTTCCGGCGGCCGGGCCCTCGTTCGGCAGGCGCCCCGGGCCAGGGAGCGGGCGCCCTCCTCGGAAAGGAGCCTGGAAAGGAGCCTGGTAGGGGGTGGAGCGTCAGTGCTCCGTGGCCTTCTCCGCGCCCACCCCGGTCAGGGAGCGGACCTCGATCTCGGCGTACTTGGCGGCGTTGTGCTCCTTGCTGAGGATCGTGCCGAGCCAGCCGCACAGGAAGCCCAGCGGGATCGAGACGATGCCGGGGTTGCTCAGCGGGAACAGCACGAAGTCGGCCGTCTTGAACAGCGCCGTCGGGCCGCCCGAGACCACCGGCGAGAAGATCACCAGCACCAGGGCGGAGATCAGGCCGCCGTAGATGGCCGACACGGCCCCTGCGGTGTTGAACCGCTTCCAGAACAGGCTGTAGAGGATCGCCGGCAGGTTGCCGGAGGCCGCCACCGCGAAGGCCAGGGCCACCAGGAACGCCACGTTCTGGCCCTGTGCGAGGATGCCGAGCCCGATGGCGATGGCCCCGATGACCAGGGCGGAGACGCGGGCCACCACGACCTCCTGGCGTTCGCTGGCCTGGCCGCGCTTGAAGACGTGCGCGTACAGGTCGTGGGCGAAGCTGGAGGAGGAGGCGAGGGTGAGACCGGCGACCACGGCCAGGATGGTGGCGAAGGCCACGGCGCCGATCAGCGCCAGCAGGATCGTGCCTCCGAACGGGCCGAAGATCTCCTCGCCGACCCGCTGGGCCAGCAACGGCGCGGCGGTGTTGCCCGCCGCGTCGCCCTTGGTGATCGTCTCCTTGCCGACCAGGGCCGCCGCGCCGAAGCCGAGGACCAGGGTCAGCAGGTAGAAGACGCCGATGATGCCGATGCCCCAGAGCACCGACTTGCGGGCGTCCTTGGCCGTGGGGACGGTGTAGAAGCGGATGAGGATGTGCGGCAGGCCCGCCGTGCCCAGCACCAGGGCCAGCCCCAGGCTGACGAGGTCGATCTTGCCCGCGATGCCCTGCGCCTCGGTGCCGTACTTCTGGCCGGGGATGAGGAAGCTCCCCGGGTCGGCCTTGGGGCCGCTCACCGCGGCCGCCTGGCCGAGCAGGGCCGACAGGTTGAAGCCGAACTTGCCCAGCACCAGCAGCGTCACCAGCGCGGCGCCGCCCATCAGCAGCACGGCCTTGACGATCTGCACCCAGGTGGTGCCCTTCATGCCGCCGAACACCACGTAGATGACCATCAGCGCGCCCACGCCGATGATCGTCCACGCCTTGCCCGCCTCGCCGGTGATGCCGAGCAGCAGGCCGACCAGCGCGCCCGCGCCGACCATCTGGGCCAGCAGGTAGAAGATGCTGACCACGATCGTGGACACGCCGGCCGCCGTACGGACCGGGCGCGGGCTCATCCTGAACGCCAGCACGTCGGCCATGGTGAACTTGCCGGAGTTCCGCATCAGCTCGGCCACCAGCAGCAGCGCCACCAGCCAGGCGACCAGGAAGCCGATCGAGTACAGGAACCCGTCATAACCCGACAGCGCGATGATGCCCGCGATGCCGAGGAAGGAGGCGGCCGACATGTAGTCGCCGCCGATGGCCAGGCCGTTCTGCACGCCGGTGAACGACCGTCCGCCCGCGTAGTAGTCGGCGGCCGTCTTGGTCTGGCGGCTGGCCCAGAAGGTGATCGCCAGGGTGGCGGCCACGAAGGTGAGGAAGAGGATCATCCCCAGGGTCGTCGAGCTCACTGGGTCTTCTCCTCCACCTCGTGGCGCAGCTTGTCGGCGATCGGGTCGAGCTTTCTCTCGGCGTGCCTGGCGTACGCCCACGCGATGAGGAAGGTCGACACGAACTGCAGCAGACCGAACACCAGACCGACGTTGATGTCACCGAGCAGCTTGATGCCCATGAAGCCGCGCGCCCATCCGGACAGCACCACGTAGAGCAGGTACCACACAAGGAACGCCACGGTCATGGGGAACGTCCAGCGCCGGAAGCGCCGTTTCAGTTCCTGGAACTCACTGCTCTCCTGCACCTGTTCATAGACCGATGCGTCATGTTCTCTGGTCGTCACGAGACCTCCACTGTGATGCGGATCACGCCCAACGTAAGAGCGCAACCTACCCGTCGTGGAGATCCAGAGGCGGGTTGTTCGGCGAGCCGCTGAGGTCCGGCGATTAGTTGGAGATGGCCTGCGGTGAAAGGTCTGTATGGCGCGACGAGCGGTCGGGCATCCCTTTCGCCCCCTTACCGCCCCCCCGCCGGACAGCGCTGTCAGTAACGGGTGGCGGACAGCGCCTCCAACGCCAGCTCAAGATCCTTGATCAACGTGTCGGCGGGCTCCAGACCGACGGAGAGCCGGACGAGGCCGACCGGGATGCCCATGGTGGCCCGTACGCTCTCCTCGGTGGACAGGGCGGGCGCGTTCACCAGGCTCTCGAACCCGCCCCACGACACCCCGATCCGGAAATGCCGCAACCTGTTGAGGAAGGCGCCGACCTCCTCCCGCGACTCCGTGTCCAGCACCAGGCTGAACAGGCTGGAGAACCCCGTCATCTGCCGCACCGCCAGCGCGTGCCCCGGATGCGACGGCAACCCCGGATGGCGCACCGCCCGCACGGCCGGATGGCCGTCGAGGAAGGCGGCCACCGCCAGCCCCCGCTCCTGGTGCGCGGCCATCCGCACCGGCAACGTCCGCAGGCCCCTGATCACCTTGGCCGCGTCGTGCGGCGACATGGCGGCGCCGTAGAGCTGGTACTCCGTGCGCGCCAGCGGCCTGACCAGCCGCGCCGGGCCCACGACCACCCCGCCCACCAGGTCGCTGTGCCCGCCGACGTACTTGGACAGCGAGTGCACGACGAGATCCACCCCCATCGTCAGCGGCTTCTGGAACAGCGGCGTGGACCACGTGTTGTCCATCACCGTCACCAGCCCGCGCTCCCGCGCCCACCCCGTCACCTCGGCGATGTCGACCACCTGGAAGGCCATGTAGGAAGGCGACTCGAAGTAAAGTAGGCGGGTGCTCGCCCTGATTGCGCTGTCACCCCCCGCGAGGTCATCGACATGCGTATGCGTGACCCCGAACTTCTCCAGGTAGCGCAGGAACTGGGTGGTGGGCCCGTAGACCGCGCCCAGCACCAGCACGTGGTCCCCGGCCGACACGAGCGAGGAGACGGTCGCCGAGATGGCGCCCATGCCCGACCCGAAGCACTTGGCCCGCTCTCCCCGCTCCAGCGCGGCGAGCTTGCGCTGGGCGAGATCGACCGTCGGGTTGGTGCCCCGCCAGTAGACGTAGCGCTCGTCCTCGTCCTTGAGCGCCTCGCCCAGCTCCTCCGCCGTCGCGAACGTGAACAACGAGTTCTCGAACACCGGCGGGTTGACCGCGCCCAGCATCCAGGGCTCGTCCTCGCCCAGCCGGCCACAGATCCATTCATCATCCATGGGGGCAGAGTATGACAACACGGAAGCCGACCATGGCGGACGTGGCCCGGCAGGCTGGCGTGAGCCTCAAGACCGTCTCCCGGGTGGTCAACCAGGAGCCGCACGTCAGGGCCTCGCTGCAGCAGCGGGTGCAGGAGGCGATCAGCACGCTCGGCTACCGGCGCAACGAGGCCGCCGCCCGGCTGGCCAGGGGCGCGACCATGCTGACGCTGGGCCTGGTGATGGAGAACATCTCCAACGAGTTCTCCTCGCGTCTGGCCGCCGCGGTCGAGGCCGCCGCGGCGCAGCACGAGGCGCTCGTCGTGTTCGGCTCGTACGAGGAGAGCGCCGACACCGAACGCATGCTCATCGAGTCCATGTACGCGCGCGGCGTCGACTGCCTGATCGTCGTCCCGTCGGCGGCCGACCACGGCTGGCTGGCCGAGCACCCGGGCCTCACCACGGTCTTCGTGGACCGGGTGCCGCGCGGTCTCGCCGCGGCCGATGTCGTGCTGCTCGACGACGAGTGGGGCGGCCGGGCCGCGACCGGGCACCTGCTCGCCCGCGGGCACCGCAGGATCGCGCTGATCTCCGACGACGACGGGCTCAGCTCGGTGCACGACCGGGCGACCGGCTACCGTACGGCGCTGGCCGAGGCGGGGGTGCCGGCCGACGAGGCGCTGGTGGTGCGGGGGGAGTTCGAGCCGTGGCGGGTCGCGCGCGAGGTCACCCGGCTGCTCGACCTGCCCGCGCCGCCCACGGCGTTCTTCGCCACCAACAACCGGGCGGCGATCGGGATCCTGCACGCGTTGCGGGAGCGGCCGGAGCGGCCGGCGTACGTGGGGTTCGACGACTTCGCGCTGGCGGACGTGTTCAACCCGGGGGTGACGGTGGTCCGCTACGACATCTCCCGCCTGGCCGGCGGCGCGGTGGACCTGCTGCTGAACCCGGCGCGGGGGGCGCGGCGGCTCAGGGTGCCGGTGGAGCTGGTGCCCCGCGGCTCCGGTGAGCTGCCGCCCCCTTGAACGCCCCGCGCCTGCCGTGCGGCAACGCCCCCGCCCGTGCCTCAGCCGGTGCGTTGCGCCACGTAGGCGTCGTGCAGGACCGTCACCAGTTCGTCGGCCAGGTCCGGGGTGGCGGCCACGACGCCGCTCCAGCGCTTGGTCAGGTCGGTGTCCAGGCCGATCGGGCGGCCGAACACGTCCCTGACCGCCCCGCCGCCCGCCTCCGCGAGCACCACCGAGGCGGCCAGGTCCACCAGCCGGTGCGTGTCGGTGGCGGCGTCGGCGAAGGCGTCGGTCGAGCCCTGGGCCACCAGGGCGCCCTCCAGGCAGCTCGTGGACAGGATGCGGATGCGGGCCGCCGTCCTGGCCACCTCCCACCAGGCCGCCGCGGCCCCCGGGTTGGCCGGGTGCGGGCGCAGGAGGGAGACGGCGGCACCGGCCAGCCCGGTCCGGCCGCTCGTCCGCAGCGGGGACGGCTCCCCCGCCCGCGCCCACCAGCTCCGGCCCGTGTCCAGCCAGACGGTCAGCGCCTCGGTGAAGACGCCGTCCTCGGCCACGGCCGCCGAGAACGCCGCCAGCGGGACCCCGGCCGCGGCGTTGGCCGAGCCGTCCACCGGGTCCATGACCAGGGTCAGCGCGGAGCCGCGGTCCACCCAGCCGGTCTCCTCGCTCAGGACGTTGACCGGGTGCCGGGACAGCGCCGCCAGGATGGCCTGCTCGACGAGCACGTCGATGCGCATGGTGGGGGTGCCGTCCGCGCCGTCCGCGACGACGGCGGCCAGGGTGGCGCGGTCATGCTCGGCGGTGGCCACGGTGTACGCCTCCAGCGCCGCCGACGCGGCGGCGGCCAGCGCCGGGTGCGCGTCCAACGGCGGAGTCGTCATCGTCCCACCCCTTCCAGCAGCGGCGCGTCGTCCGCCGCGACGGTCATGCGGACGGTCGGCCAGCCCCGCTCGACGGTCACCACGGCCAGGTCCCCGCGCTGCCCCTCGGCCAGGGCGCCCCGGTCCGTCAGCCCCGCGACGGAGGCCGGGCCCGAGGTGACCAGCGCCACCGCCCGCGGCAGCGGCACCACGCCCTGCGCGGCCAGCAGCAGCGCCGCCGCCAGCGGGGCGGCGGGCAGGTAGTCGCTGGACAGGCCGTCCACCAGCCCTGCCGCCACCAGTTCGGCCGCGGCCACGTTGCCGGAGTGGGAGCCGCCGCGCAGGACGTTCGGCGCGCCGGCCACCACCCGCAGCCCGCGCTCCTTGGCCGCCCGCGCGGCCTCCGTCGTCGTCGGGAACTCCGCGACCGCGACGCCGTTGGCCACCGCCACGTCGATCTCGGAGGCGGTCACCGGGTCGTGCGCGAGCAGCCGGACCCGGCCCAGCGCCGCCAGCTCCGCCAGCCGGCCGAGCGCGATCTCCCGGTGCCCGATGCGCGTGTCGCGCTCGGCCACGAGCGTCTCCACCCGGCGCTGCGCCTCCTCGGCGGAGATGCCCTCGGTGCCCTCCAGCCAGCGCCGGTACACGGCCGAGTCACGGTACTGCCCCTGACCCGGCGTGTGGTCCTCGAAGGAGACCAGCGGCGGCGGCACGGGCGTACCGGACAGGCAGGAGTCGAGGGCCGCCAGGCCCTCGGGGTCGCGGGCGTCGAGCCGGTAGAGGACGCGGTGGTCGACCAACGCATACCCGGAGGCGGCGCGCTCGCGCAGCGCGGCGTCGAGCCGCCGGGCCCGGTCGACGGTGCGGCCCTTGCGGTTGTGCGACTCGAACGCCACCCCGTGGAACACGGTGGTGACCCCCGCGGCCCGCACGCGTCCCTCGAAGCTGGACACCCCGAACTCCACGTCGAACTCCGCCCCCGGCCGGGGCCGCAGCTCGGTCTCCAGCCCGTCGGAGTGGGTGTCCACGATGCCGGGCAGCAGCAGCGCGCCTCTCAGGTCCACGGCCTCGGCCGGCACCGCGCCGGGCCGGGCGGGGCCGACATGAGTGATCAGTCCGCCCTCGATGACGACGAGCGCGTCCTCGATGACGTGGTCGGGCAGTACGGCCTTGGCGTGGGCGAACGCCCTCATCGGGCCACCTCCAGGTTCAGTTCGGAATCACGGAGCACGGCGGCGGGCGGCCCGTCGGCGGCCACCCGGCCGTCCTCCAGGACCACGACCCGGGTGGCCAGCCGTTCGATGGCGTCGAGGTCGTGGAAGACCGACAGCACGGCGACGCCCGCCCCCGTCAGGTCGGCGATCATGGACAGCACGGCCTCCCTGTTGACCGGGTCGAGCGCGGAGACCGGCTCGTCGAGCAGCAGCAGCCGGGGCGGCGAGATGGTGCCGGCGGCCAGGTTCACGCGCTGCTTCTGACCGCCCGACAGGACGGTGGTGTGCATGGCCCACAGCCGCTCCTCGATGCCCAGCCTGCGCAGGGCCGCCGCGGCGGCGTCACGGGCCGCGCCGGGGTCCAGGCCGCGGGCGGCCCCGGCGCGCG